>JAZUSV010000143.1:0-4553 GCA_045606885.1 Candidatus Gastranaerophilales bacterium
ATTGCAGAAAGCTTTTTAATTGCGCAAGATTTTATTCAAAATGAACCTGTGGCGTTAATTTTGGGTGATAATATATTCCATGGTTTTGGTTTTTCTTCAATGTTGAAAGAGGTAGGAAAAAGAACCCATGGGGCAACGGTTTTTGGATATTTGGTTAATGACCCTGAAAGATTTGGCGTTGTTGAATTTGATAAAAACA
Source organism: Candidatus Gastranaerophilales bacterium (assembly GCA_045606885.1). GTDB lineage: Bacteria > Cyanobacteriota > Vampirovibrionia > Gastranaerophilales > Gastranaerophilaceae > RUG14156. Next base: position 200 of record JAZUSV010000143.1, read on the forward strand.
ACAAAGCGATTTCTATTGAGGAAAAGCCGCAAAATCCAAAATCAAATTATGCAGTAACAGGACTTTATTTTTATGATAACAATGTTGTTGAATATGCGAAGTCTTTAAAACCTTCTGCAAGAGGCGAATTAGAAATAACTGATTTAAATAAAATTTATTTAGAAAAAGACAAATTAACTGTTGAAATTTTGGGTCGTGGTTTTGCTTGGCTTGACACAGGAACTTTTGAAAGTTTATTACAAGCGGCAAATTTTGTTCAATCCATGGAAATCAACACAGGCATGAAAATCGCTTCAATTGAAGAAGTTGCGTGTCGTATGGGATACATAACTACAAAACAGCTTTGTGATTTATCTCAAAAATACAAGCAAAATGGATATGGTAAATATTTAGAAAAAATGGCAAAGTCTATATAAACGTGTCTTTATATTTTTTATAGCCTTCATCAAGTTTTTTATCCATGTATAGTGCTAAATCTTCGCAACCACACATCATAGCTTGGTTTAATACACTGTTATATAGATAATGAATATCGGTTACATCTACACCAACAAGCGGAACAAGCTTATTGCCTCTTTGTGCAAATGTTGGGTTTCCGCTTAAAGCTGTGCCACGAAAAGCATAAATTAAAACATTTATTTTTCCGTCATTCTTTCTTAAACTTGGCGGAAGTGCTTTTAAATTTTTATTTTCCAAATCTCGTATAAGTTGAGCTAATGCATATTGCAAAGAAGTTGCAACAGCATCAGGTTCTTCTGGATGCAAGTCATAATATTCATCCATAATTTTATTGACATTATTTTTGTAATCTATAGCAATTTTGGTTGTAGCAAAATCATCTTCTTTGTCTTTATATAGGGTTGCTTTTCCAAAAAACATATATTTTGTGTCTATGCCTCGAGATTTTGCCCAAGATTCTATATTGTTTTGTAATTCAGTTGGAGTAATATTGTAAGTTAATTGAACTCCAGGAATAGTTTTTCCGAGTAGCTTAATTCTTTCGATTAAATGAGCTTGTTCTTGTAGTTTTTCCTTATTTTCTTCCCTTAATTTATACGCTTTTTGCATTGCAATTGAAAGTTGTTTTTTTGCCCAACCGTTTCTTTCCCAAAAAGCCTTTAGTGCAGCGTTTTTTGCTTTGTCTAATTTGTTAAAATCCGCTAATTCTTCATTTGTTAGCGCTGGAATATTCATTTTTTTCATAAATTTAGAAATATGTTTTGCAAGGCTTTTGCCTTCTTGCGTTAAATTCCAAGCATATAACATAACTTCGCTCATTTCCTGAGCTTCTTCGGGATGGTCCTCATAGAATTTCTTTTGCCTTTGAGATAGAGCATAAAGTGCTTCAGGGTTTTCTTTGTAATGTTTTTTTAAGCTTTCCGAAATATGTTTTTTGTGTAATTCTGAAAGTGGTCCTCTTGGAATAATTACAGCTTCGCCTTCAGCACGTTGTTGTCTTGCTTCTTTAGCTTCAATTAATTTAATTGCTAATTCGGCAGTGAATTTTTCATTATATTCTTTATTTGAAAGTTTTAAAATATTTGCATAACGTTGATTCATCAAAGGAATATTTAATTTATTGTTCATTGCATAATATAAATTAATTCCTTTACCATCTTCACTTTCTTGTGCTGTATGTTTTGCTAAATCATTCAGTGAAAAACCTTGTCCCCAATATAATTTAATTAATTGAAGTGTTAAATCTTCGTCAAATGGGAATAATTCAAGTTCGTCTTCTTGAAATTTGCCAACAAAACTATCTGGAGTTGCCATAACATCGTAAGCTGAAATAACGCTTTGAAATTCGGGGTATTTTTCTTTTAATTCGTCTAAACTAAAGCAGTCTAAAACACCTTTATATTTTTCAAAATGCACATCATAAAGCGTTTTATCTTCAACGTTTCCTGTCTTTAGAGTTTCTTTAATAGCTTTTTTGATGTCTTGATTTGGATATTGTTCGTCTTTAAGGTTTAAATATGTTGCAGTTAAATTAAGCGAATCACCACCTGTAAAAGCAAGATATTGAGCAGTTGTTGGAGTAAAATAATTTTGATTTTGATTGTTTTGTTCAAAAACTTTTTTAGTGGAATTGTTTTTATTGTTAATTGAGCGATAAATGTTTAAATTAATTGCTGAAATTTTCATATTTTATCCTTATTTTCTGACTAATATATAAAACATAAAATAAATATAATTTGCCATTGTTAAGAAAAATTACAAAGTTAATAAAAATTTACAAAATACTACATGTGTAGAATTGACTTATAATAAGCATCCTAATCCGTATGAGCTATTTTTTCGATATAGTACTTACAAAAAATTTTTTATGTGATATAATAACACCAAGATTTATGTTGTTAGTTGTATATGTTCGCAGGAGGTTCTTATGTCACTTTCTACTCAAAAGCCAAAGACCCAGACCACAATCAAGTCAAAATTCAATGATGAATTTCAACATTATTTGAAAAAACAATGTTTGAAAACCACATTCAATGGATTAGAATTAGAAACATTCAGTTGGTATAAAAAAGTTTTAGGGCTAGTTTAAAATTGAAAAACAAAAAATAAAAAAGCGAGTTTATAAAAATGACTCGCTTTTTTGTAATTAATTTTTTTCAAATTTGATTTCGTCATTTTGAAAATCGATTTTGATTTTATCATTGTCTTTAAATTCACCCTTTAAAAGCAATTTTGATAATGGATTTTCAATTAATTGTCTAATTGTTCGCTTTAGTGGTCGAGCGCCATACATTGGGTTATATCCTTGTATTGCAAGGTGTTCTTTGGCATCAGGTGTAATTTCAATCTCAATTTTTCGCTCAGCTAATAATTTTTTCAAATATTCAATTTGAATATCAACAATATGAGACAAATTATCTAATGTTAAAGCGTCAAAGAATATTGTTTCGTCAATTCTATTTAAAAATTCAGGTTTAAAGAATTGTTTTAAGCTCTTATCTACATTATCAGATAACTTCACTTCATCACTTGCACCAAATCCAAGAGCTGAGTTTTTAAATTCAGACCCAGCATTTGTAGTCATAATAATTATTGTATTTTCAAAATTAATAATTTTTCCGTGACTGTCAGCAACTCTTCCGTCATCTAAAATCTGCAGGAATATATTAAATACCTCAGGATGTGCCTTTTCGATTTCATCCAATAGTATAACTGAATATGGTTTTCTTCTTACTCTTTCGGTAAGTTGACCTGCATCGTCATATCCCACATATCCCGGAGGTGAACCAATCAACTTTGAAACTGAATGTTTTTCCATATATTCTGACATATCAACACGAATCAGAGCATCTTCTGTTCCAAACATTACCTCGGCTATTGTTTTTACAAGCTCTGTTTTACCAACACCTGTAGGTCCTGCAAAGATAAAGGAAACAGGACGTTTTTTTATGTTAATATCCGCTCTTCCTCTTCTTATTGCACGAGAAACCGCAGATACTGCATCCTCTTGTCCTACCACTCTTTTATGAATTCTATCCTCTAATTCCAGTAATCTCTTTGACTCATCTTCAGTCAGACGATGAACAGGAATTTTTGTCCAACCTTCAATTACTGCTGCTATATCGTCATAAGTGATTTCTAATGTCTTAGACTCTTTCTTTTTATCTTCTATCTGAGCCTCAAGATTTAAAAGTTCGGCTTTTAGTTCTGCTGCTTTTTCAAAATCTTCATTTTGGGCAGCCTCTTCTGACAAAAGCTTATTTTCTTCAAGCTTTTCACCTAAACGCTTTAATTCATATAATGCCTTGTTTTTAAGATTTACTCTTGAGCCTGCCTCATCTATAACGTCAATGGCTTTATCAGGTAAAAATCTGTCTGTGATATATCTTTGAGATAATTTTACAGCATCCTCTATGATTTTATCAGAAATCATCACACTATGATACATTTCATAGTAATCCTTTATCCCCTTTAAAATCTCAATACTTTCCTCAACTGACGGCTCATCAACCATAACAGGTTGGAAACGTCTTTCAAGTGCACTGTCTTTTTCTATGTGCTTTCTGTATTCTGATAAGGTTGTTGCACCAATAATCTGAATTTCTCCACGTGCTAATGCAGGCTTTAAAATATTTGCAGCACTCATAGCTCCTTCTGCATCTCCTGCTGCTACGATGTTGTGAATTTCATCAATTACCAATATAACATTTTTTGCCTCTATTGCCTCATTTAAAAGGCTTTTTAGCCTTGCCTCAAACTGACCCCTGAATTGTGTTCCTGCTACCAATGCAGTAAAATCAATTAAATAAAGCTGGTACCCGAATAACTTCGGCGGTACATTCTTTTCAAAAATTCTCAAAGCCAACCCCTCTGCAATTGCGGTTTTACCGACACC
>JAZUSV010000144.1:0-7514 GCA_045606885.1 Candidatus Gastranaerophilales bacterium
CTGCTGCAAAAGAATTATTTGACTATGTTAAAGATATATTCAGCGCAGTTCAGCTTGGACCTTGCGGAAAGACAAAATTATCAGATTCTTCTCCATACACAGGTACAGTTTTTTCAAAAAATCCACTGTTTATTAATTTGAAAGAACTAACAACAGCAAAATGGGACAGGATTTTATCTCAAAAAACATTGGATAAAATTATTGAAATGAATCCAAATAAAGACACAAATAGAGCTGCATACGCTTATGCTAGCGAAAATGTCGAGCTTGCTGCAAATGAATTTTATAAAAATTTCAAAAAAAATGCGTCTGCTAAATTAAAAAAAGAATTTGAAGCTTTCAAAAAAGAAAATGAATTTTGGCTAGAAAAAGATGCACTATATGAAGCTCTTACAATTGAGAATAATTCAGACTATTGGCCACAATGGAACAATGAATTAGATAGAACTTTGTTTGGCGGAGCTGATGTAAAGAAAGCAGAAAAAAGAATAAAAGAAATTTCTAAAAAATATGAAGATACGATTGAAAAATATAAATTAGAACAATTTATTTTGCAAAAACAATCAGATGAAACTTTAAAATATTGTAAAAAAATTGGTTTAAAATTAATTGCAGACCGTCAAGTTGCTTTTTCTGATAGAGATAATTGGGCTTATCAATCATTATTCTTAGATGGTTGGTGCTTGGGTTGCCCTCCTGATTATTTCTCTGAAGATGGGCAAGCTTGGGGCTTTTCTGTTGTTGATCCTGAAAAATTATTCAACAAAGACGGTTCGCTTGGACCTGCAGGTGAGTTGCTTAAAAAACTTTATACAAAAATGTTTAAAGAAAACCCAGGCGGTGTTAGAATTGACCACACTGTTGGTTTAATTGATCCTTGGGTATACAAAAAAGGAGCATTGCCTAAGGTAGAAGAAGGTGCTGGAAGACTTTATTCTTCTCCAACTCATCCAGAATTAGCAAAATATTCAATTGCTCGTGAAGAAAATATTAACAAAACGCCAATTGAAGGTAAGTTTGCAACTCCTGATGATGAAAAATGGATTGATAATTTATCTGATGAACAAATCACTTTATATGGCAGAATGATTGAAAAAATCGTTATTGCTTCTGCTCTTGAAGCTGGTTTAACAAAAGATGAAATTATTGCAGAAGACCTTGGAACTCTTACATATCCTGTTGTTCAAGTTATGAAAAAATATGGTCTTCAAGGTATGAAATTAGTGCAATTTGTTGTTCCAACTGAGCCTGCTCACCCATACCGTTGCAGAAACATTGTTCCAAATTCTTGGGTAATGGTTGGAACACACGACAACGAGCCAATTAGAATGTGGGCTTCAAAAATGGTTAACAAAGAAGAAGTAAATCCATATATTAAAAACTTGATTGAAGATTTATGTTCTGAATTTGGAAATCAAGACGAAGTTTGGCATAAAATGTATACAGATGAAAAATATTTAGCGTTTATGAAACTTGTTGAATGTTTTGCATCAAGTGCTGAAAATGTGCAAATTTTCTTTACAGATTTCTTTGGAATAAATGAAGTTTACAATGTTCCTGGAACAAGCGGAGATCCTAATTGGACATTGAGATTGCCTAACAATTTTGAAGAATTTTATAGCGAAAAATTAAAAACTGAAGAGGCTCTAAACTTGCCTTTAGTTATGATTTATGCTATGAAAGCTAGAGGATGGGAGTTTTATAAACACCATCAAGAATTGTTAAACAAGTTAGAATTGCTGATAAATGAAAAATAGATTATTAAAATTATTTTTAGTTTTAGGTTTAATATTTACGGTAACGATAGGCGCTCATGCCTTTTCGTTCCGTAATATGACCTTGGACTTTGTTCAAATATCTGATACGCACATCACTGATAGAAATTCCACTCCATATAAAGCTCTTGGACATTCCAAGGAATTGCTAAAAGATGCAGTTGCTCAAATTAACAATATAATTGGGCTTGATTTTGTATTGTTTACGGGCGATATGGTGGATAATGCAACAGATGAGAACTTTTACAATTTTTACAGTATCCTATCGAAGTTAAAATACCCTAGTTTAAACGCTTTTGGAAACCATGAATTTTATGGCGATATGGATGAAGAACAAGTTTTGGATATAGTAAAAGGCTATAATCCAAATTATATTTTTGATAGAACATTTTACTCCTTCTCGCCAAAAACCGATTTTACAATAATTGTTCTTGATGCAACAATCAAAGATAACAAAACCGCAATGGGCGAGTTATCTAAAGAGCAGTTGATGTTTTTAGATAATGAGTTGGCGCTAAACCAAGATAAAGTTGTTGTAATTGCAATGCACCATGCGTCTGTTGAGCCATTTGTCGCAAAAGAACATTCAATTAAAAATGCGTCTGAAATGAACGAGATTTTATTAAAATATAAAAATCCAATTTTGGTTCTATCAGGACATTATCATGCTACAAAAATTCGCCAAATGGGTAATTTAGTCTTTGTTTCAACACCATCATTGGTGACTTATCCTATGGGATTTCGTCATATAAAAATTACAAATTATAAAGACAGAGTTGTTTACAACTTTGACTTTTTATCAACTAGACTAGAAGATATTAAAGAGCAAAATCGTCAAAGTGTAATTTCCTATGGTACTCTTGCTGGTTTTGAAAAAGATAGAAATACACAGTTTGTGTTCAACAAAAAATATTCAAAATCTGCTAGATACAAAAGAAATCAAATTAAAAAGACTCAAAAAGAAACCAAGACTTCAAAAAGGGAATTGAAAAAGCTTAGTCAACCAAAAGAAATAAAAGTAAAAAAACAAAAGAAAACTAAAACTAAAAAAGCTAAAAATGTCACACCAAAAGAAAATTAAGGATGTATGATATGTCAAAATCTTGCGATTTTACAATTAAGTTTAGAGGTACAAGAGGGTCTTACCCAAGCGCAAAACTGAATTATTTAAAATTTGGTGGCAATACCGCATGCGTTGAAGTCAGATGTGGCAAGCAACTTGTCATTTTAGACGCTGGTACAGGAATAATTGATATTGGAATTGATGAAATAAAAAATTCTATAATTTCGCAAGAAAAAACACCGCATCAAGCAACAATTATTTTGAGTCATATCCACCAAGACCATATTCAAGGTTTGCAGTTTTACAGACCTTTATTTATTCCGACTTCAACAATCAATTTGTTTGGCTTGAATACTAACGAAGAAAATTTGAAAGATACACTTAAATCCGTTCTTTTTGATAAGGTTTTTCCTCTTGGGCTTGACGAAATTAGAAGTAATTTTAATATCAACAATCTTACTCAAAATGATATTATTGTTTTAAGCCAAGATGGCGAAATTAAAACTTTTGACATTTTAGATAAAAATATTAATTTAAAAGATGACGACATTTTAATTTCTGCTTATAAAACAGCAGCCCACCCAAAAAATGGCTGTTTGTGTATAAAAGTTCAATATAAAGGCAAAACTTTGATATATGCAACAGACAAAGAAAGCTATATTGGTGCAGATAAAAAGTTTATTCAATTTGCATATAATTGCGATTGTTTAATCCATGATGCTCAATATACATATCAAGACTATATTAACCCAATTCAACCAAAACAAGGGTATGGACATTCAACATTTGAAATGGCGATTGAAACGGCAGCTCTTGCAAAAGCAGACAAGCTTTTCTTTTTCCATTATGACCCTGATTATGACGATGATAAGTTGTCTATGTTAGAAACAGAATTTTCTAAAAATAATGAAAAGGTATACTTTGCAAAAGAAAATCTTGAGATTTCTTTATAGTTCTTTGTTTATATTTTCTCTGAATTTGTTTTTTAATTGCGCTTATTCAGTTGAGTCAAAACGTGGGTTAGACGGTTTTAAACATAATGTGTTAAACCCAATGAAAAATGCAAGAGTGCATGCGAATATGGGTAATGTTCATTTTGCTGAAAAAAAATATATTGCCGCTCTCAAAGAGTACGAAATTGCTTATAATTTAGCATATAACACACAAGCCGCAGGCTCATATTTGTATAATATTGCAAGATGTTTTTATGTAATGCAAAATTATCCTCTTGCAAAAAATGCAATCGAAGGTGCAATAAAAAAAGATTGCATTAATATTACCTATTATCAAATGCTTATTGATTGTTATTTAAAACTTGGAACAGTAGAACAAGAACTAAATAAACATCTTGAAGACACAAATAATCCTTATAATCAAGTTGTTGCGGGTTTGATTTATTTGAAAACAGATAGAAAAATGGAAGCAAAAGCAACGCTAGATGATTTTGTTGTAAAAAACCCAGATATGATTATAACTGACGATGTTAGAGTTATTTTGAATAATATATAATTCTATTGCAAAAAGAAAACGGCTAATTTGTGAACAAATTAAGCCGTGATGGATAGAATTAGTATTACGGAGTTTATAGAGGAGTTTACATGCTATCAAATGCATGTGAAAAAAAAAGTTTGCCTCTTTTTATTTAAATTGTCAAATTTGTTTACAAAAATACATAATTAAGCATGACCATAGAACAAAGCATAATTTTAAGTGATTATTTTTATTTGAATTGTTAATTTTTATTAATTTAAATATGCTTTTTTAGAAAAAAAATTTATTTATGGGCGTTTCTATGTCATAGCTAGGAGAAGGAATGACTAGTAGTTTAACTGTAACACCAGCCAATAAAACCCCATTTGTATCTGCCACTATTGGTGCAACCGCAGGTGCTTGCGCATTTGCTGCAAGAGAAATTGGTGCACAAACCAAGATATTAAGTAACCCTGATTGCTTAAAACTGTTAAACGAAAGAATTGGCACAGAAAATATAAACAGTGCATCATTTTTGCCATTTTCATTTGTATCAAAAATCAAAAGCAAACATTTGATTAATTTGAAAAATAAATTTAATAATATAATTAACTACAAAGGTTTTGATATTAAATCTATTGCAAAAAAAGGTTTGATTGGCGCTGTCTTATTAGGTGCTTTTGGTTTCTTTATTGGGATTTTAAAGTCTGTTGGAAATAAAGAACAGTAGTTTTTTGTTTTGACTTAGTCTTTATTAAAGGTTGATAATTTGATAAATTATTTAGCTTTTAGTTCTTGCGCAAGTTTTTTTCTGTTTTCAAGTCTTTGAGCCTGCGTTTCATTGATTGCTTGATTATTTTCGATAAGATTGTTGTAGCCAATACGCTCATTTGTTTGGCTTATTGTCATTGCGCCTACAATACTTGTATAAATAGAACCAAGCACTCTTTTTGCAAGATTTTTTGCTTCTTGTTTGGTTAAATTTTCGAATGGCGAGAAGAGGGTGAAACGCCTGATGTCATCTGTTTTTAATCCTAGAAATAAATTTGGGAAGAATTTTAAAATTTTATCTTTATGTAATTTTTCCAAACTTTCTATATGGGTTTCTTCGCCTGATACAATTGGGTAAAAAGATGTAACTTCATATTCCCCGTTTAATTTGGTCTTAACCCAAGCTTCATACATTATTCCTTTGTATTGACCAATTATTTTTGTTTGGCCGTTTTCTTCATGAATCACTGCGCCGTTTTCTAATGCTTTTTTTGCATTTTCCAATAATTCATTAGACGACAATATATTTTTTCTGTCGAACAATCTTGAAGTTGAGTTCTTTATGCTTATAGGGGTTTTTTTATTGTTTGATGTTTTCGCAAATGCCTGATTTCTATTTAAAAGTTTTTCAAGATTAAAATAGTTTTCGAGTGTGAGTGGTTCGGCAAGAAATACAGTTTTTTTATTAATTTTGTTTGGTTCGCTTTTAAGTGAATATTGTATTTCAAATATACCGTTGTTTTGAGAATCTGCAGTAATTTCTTGTATTATTCCAATTCTGTCTTCTTCATATTCTTTCAGTTGCGTCAAAGGACTTTTAGTCGGATTTTTAGTAATTTTTTTCAAATCTTCTTGATAAATTTTTTCGGGATCTGCAAGTTTTTTTAATCTTTCTAAGTTTAGTGCGTCTCCAATGTTCGCATTAAAGCAAACAGTTTTTTCTGTCCCATCGTTTAGGGTTATTTTCCAAAAACCGTCGCAAAAGTTTTTATCTGCTGCTATTCCTGTTATTAACTTGCCTGAATTTTCAAATTCTTCAACAAAGTCTTGCAAGGATTGTATGGTTGACGCAGTTGGCGAATTTAATGCTGATAAAAAAACTCTATTTCTTTTAAGTGTTGCTTCAATTATTTTTTTGTTTGCATTTTTCCCTTTGTTGAGATTAAATATTTCGGTTAACTTGTTTATATTTTCTTCGTTTAAGTCAAGTTGGTCAATAAACTTAATTGCCTCTTCTTCACATGTTGTGGCGTTGCTATGATTTAATAAGTTTTCTAGTCCTTTTTGTGCATCAGGATTATTTATTGCACTGAATTCATCAAGAACTTTCTTTGCAAGACTGCTATCTTCTTTGAACAATTGTTCAAATGCTTCAAGAGAGTCACTTTCAAAATGAAGAACTTTTTTTGCTTGAGATAATAATTCATCATTTTCAGTTAAATCTTTGATTGAAATACATATTTTTATTTTTTTGTCACTAACTATATCTTCATAGTTTGAATATTTTATAATTACATAACCATTGTCTATTGAGCAGTCAGAGATTTTGGTGCGTCTTGAAAGAAGAGTTCTTATGATTTCGTTTAAATCATGAGTACCATAAATTGCCCCGTTTTTAATTGGTGTGCCTATTTCGTCTTCTATACCTAATAAGTGTTTTATTGCTTGTTCAGGTATTTCTATTTTGTTTGCTTTTGGTTCATATTTTTCTTTTGATATAAAATTGCACAGTCTGACATATAATTTATATGCTTTTGATTCAGTATCACTTGTTGTTTTTGCAAGTGTGCTGAATAATTTTTCAAAAATTTTCCCTTTTGGAATGCAAAGGTAAGTTAGCGCTATTGCACCTGTTGCAAATAGAGCCTTTTCAATAATGTCTAGTAATTTATGTAATTGTTTTTGTCTTTTTGCTTGGTAGTATTTAGCGTAGTCGCACGAGTCAATTTTATAAATGCTATTTCGTTGTTTATTTAGCATATTATTGTAAAATTGACTGTTGTTTAGCGTATAAGTTTTTTGCGGAGTTTTGTTTATCATTCCAAACCACACTTATAGATGTTGAATTAAAAACAAAACGTGTTGGTAAATTTACTTTTTGTTTTAGTTTGTAAACTTAAATTAAATTGAATTATTGAAAAATTAAGCGTGAAGTGGAGAAATTTTAGAATTGCGTGCTGAGACCTTGGTCTCGAAGGGTATAAAAAAAGAACCTTTGCAGGTTCTTTTAAATTTGGGCCCGGATGCTTCAGTTGTTAGCGAGTTTGCGAGCTATACAAATGAAGTATGCAAAGAAATTCGTTAAATTCAAGCACTCTGTGCGTAGAATTTAGAATTGCGTGCTGAGGCGTAGCCGAACAACGCACAAAAAAAGAGAGTTCACTTGAACTCTCTTTAATGGTGGGCGTTGAGAGGCTCGAACTCCCGACATCTTC
>JAZUSV010000145.1:0-1967 GCA_045606885.1 Candidatus Gastranaerophilales bacterium
ATATTGCATTCTATCGGTTTTTCAAACGACTATCGCTTATTTGGGCTCGATTATTATGATTCAGTGCTTTGTGATGCACAATTTCAAATTCCTTTAATTAAAGAAATTGAACAAAAAAGAAACCTACCCGCAAAAGACCTAGAGGTTATAGGCAGCACATATTTAGATTACAATAATTGCAAAATTGAAAAAGTTGAAAAAGACAAATTTACAGTACTTATTGCGCCATCATGGGGAGAATATGGTTTATTAAATAAATATGGAAACAAAATTTTAAAACAATTAGTTAATACCGACTATAAAATTATAATCAGACCTCATCCTCAATCGGTTATATCAGACAAAAAATTAATCGAAAATTTAACAAAAGAATTCCAAAATTATCCAAATATTGAATGGAATTACGATAGCAATAACATAAAATCCTTATCCGAAGCAGATATTTTAATAAGTGATTTTTCAAGCATTTTAATGGATTGGGCGTTTTTATTTAAAAAACCATTTTTATACTTCAATACGGAAGTTAATTTTGAAATGTTAGATTGCGCAGATAACGGCACTCTTCCGCCTTGGAGATACCACGCAATGAAACAAATAGGATATGAATTAAGCGAAAAAAAGGGTGATGTTGAAAAAATAATTTCAATTATTGAAAACTTAAAAAATAACGACAATATTAAAGAAAATATCCGAAAAGCAAGCGAATACGCCTGGGAAAATCAAGGTTTAGCTGCAAAAAAAGCGGTTGATTTTTTAATAAAAAAACAAGAGGAGCTTGAAGAAAAATGCTAGAGTTCCTTTTTGATTTAATAATAAAACCGCTATGTTTAATTTTAGAATTCATATTTGCATACTTTTATACACACACAAACAACATAACTTTGACAATATTTTTAATTAGTTTTTTGGTTTCTTTAGCTTGTTTGCCGCTATATATTAGGGCAGACATTCTTCAAGAAAAAGAAAAAGAAATCCAATCAAAATTAGCCAAAAAAGTTAATAGTATAAAGAAAAACTTTAAAGGCGACGAACGTCTTTTTCTGCTACAAACATATTACAAGCAAAACAACTATCACCCAATAATGGGTTTAAGGCTTTCTTTAAGCTTGCTTTTACAAATACCAATTTTTATTGCTGCTTATACTTTTTTCAATAACTTACAATTACTACATGGCTTGGAAACATATTATTTCCAAGACCTTTCGCAACCTGACGAATTAATCGCAATTGGCGATATAACGATAAACTATCTTCCGATATTAATGACTATAATCAACCTGGCGGCAGGTTTTGTTTATTCAAAAAATAAAAGCTTTAAAGAAAATAAGCTTTTAATATGTATGAGCTTATTTTTTCTAATATTGCTCTATAACTCACCTGCAGCACTTGTGTTATATTGGGTTTTTAATAATGTTTTCTCTTTAATAAAAAACATATTTATTCAAACCATAGGACTTGAAAAAATCAACAATTTTGATATTTTCGAAAAAATTAAATTCCCAAATTTTAAATTTGAATATAATTCAATTTTCATTCTATGCATTATCACTTTTTGGGTTTTGTTGGGAATATATATTCCATCAAACACTATATCAAGCTCCCCTTTAGAGTTTATATTCAGCAATAATGAACTTCCGATTTATATCGTGAAATCAACAAGTACAATATTAGCAGGCGGAATTATGTTTTGGGGAAGTTGTATTTATTATTTTTCAAGCAACAAATTAAAAAAAATATACACTGCCTTCTTGTTTATCTTATTAATAATTTCGCTAATAAATTTATTTGTTCTTAAAATGCCAAACATAGTTCTTTTAAACACCTTTGCTTTTGAAGCGGCAGAAGTTGATTTTACACCACAAAATCTAACAAATAAGATTTGTTATACCGTTTTTTTAATTACATCTGTTATTCTTTGTTTAAGCTTAATTATTAAAAACCCAATATAACACAAGTGCTGCAGGTGA
>JAZUSV010000146.1:0-13421 GCA_045606885.1 Candidatus Gastranaerophilales bacterium
ATGATTCAACAATTGCAGAACATGATGGACAAGTTAAGTTTGGTGATGTGATTGTGCTTTCAGATTTATATAGAAATGCGCTTCCAACAAACTATTCATTTGTTGGTTGGTTTGAAACAACTGAGGCTGTTGATTATCAAATCTATCGTGAAGCTAATTATGGTAGTGAAAATTATGTTGATGCTAGTCTTGGTTTATATTATTACTTAGACCCAACTAGTGGCGAAAAGGTTTATATAACCAATTCAACATCAAGTATTTCAACAAAAGATTCACTTGTTCATGCAGAGCAAACACGATATGGTGAATATTATAATTCAAGCATCAGATATATTCCTGAACACACAGATGGTGATTATCATTTGATTGATTCAGATAGACATTTCTATGCAATTTATAGACTTAATGTTTATGATTATCAAATCAACACATGGCATTCACCAGATTCTTATTCCACTCTTCAAAACACAGCGACATACAAAGAATTGATTAATACGGAAACTCATGAATATATCGATTCAATTACATTCACAGGTGTTAATAATGCTGGTGAAACAGTGACAAATGGTGTTGTTGTTAATGAAGACAACAATGTTACTGGAACAAGTTCATTAGTTGAATATAATAATGTTGTTAAAGGTATTCAATCGCAAACACTTGTTATAAACATTACAATGAAACTTGGATTTAAACTTAAATCTTCGTTCGGGTTAATTAACTTAGATAATATTTATAGTATAAATGATGAGAGTTATGTTGATTATGCTGGTTCAAACCTTATTTCAAACAATGTTTCAATTGTGAGAAATGAAGTTCATTCAACATCAACAACTGTTCCATATAGTTATGTAATTACAATCACAAATCTTCATGTATTTGATGAAACATTGAATTATCATGATAGTTATGCTGATTATGCAACTGCATATTCAACATCTCAGGCTGCATTTATCTTTGAATGCGAGACAATTAAGTATAACTATCTTAACTATAGTGAAACTGGAAGCCACAATGATTCAATTTCTGGTTCACATTATGAGTATGACAGTGGTCTTGCATCATATACAAATGCTAGTACAACCACAATGGTTAACTACGGAAACACTCAACTTGTTCAGTTCTGGCCAAAATACAACAAGCTTTCAACAGGAAATGTTACTGAAATTTCTTCATATTTAAGTTCACTTCAAATTGGTTCAACAACCTACACATTCACAGATGCTTACAACCCAACAACGAAGCGCTTTGATATGGCTTATGTAACATCTCCAAATGCGACAAATTATGCTATTGAATCTTTGGCGTATCCAACATTCAGTGTTCCAACTGATAAACTTACAAATGAAACCGGATCAAATGCAGTCACACAATATTCTGTAAAGAAAGCGTTTGTGATGGGAAGTGGTGTTGAAACATTCGTGCTCTATATGTGTTCATACAATGAACCAGATAGTCCATACACTGGCAACACAATGCAAGTGAAGTATACATACTTTTTGTTCAGCCAAGCTAACTACGAAAACGAAAATAAAGTGGTTAAGGCAACATACACAGACATTAGAAATTCAATCAATACTTCAACTGATATTGAAGATGATGATGCATACAATGCAACAGGCAATGTTCATGGTTCAATCACATCAACAATTTCTAACATCTTGCCAACAGCTACAAACACAATCGCAATTCGTGAAGCTAATGGTTATGTTCTTGATTATTTAACTGTTGAATATCAAGGATATACTTACAAAATTTTCTTGAACGATGTTGCAAACAACAGAGACACAGATGGTTATGTAACAAACTATGAACTTGAAGGCAAATACCAATACGCTTATCACTTCACACATGTGCTTACTGATAGTGAAGGCAACACTTCAACATTCTATTTCATTGATAATGACATTTACTTGCAATTTACAAGAATTAATCGAGCTGATGGAACTGAAACAACAGGATATGATGTTCGTATCGCTGGTTTGTATCACGATGTAACAGTCTTTGCTAAATTTAAATCTCATGTAGTTTTGAGATTTGAAGCAGAAGACATTACATATCTTGCTGGAACAGATGATCTTTCAGGAATTACTCTTGAAAATATCAAGTTTGCAATCACCAATGCAGGTGTTGACGTTATTGCAAATGCAAGTGCACTTGTTTATGGTCAATATTATCCAGGTCTTAACATTGCTGAAGATGAAGTTACAATGTATTATCTTGAACTTGTATACTTCGGCAAAGCAGATTTGTTTAATGAATCATTTAACATTAATTTGATTACACCTTCAATTTCTTATCAAATTAATGCAGCTCACATTTACAACTATTATCATCCATATGATGAAGAACTTCTTAACTTAAATGGTGCTTGTGATATGGAAGATCTTTTAAGATCAACCACAAACAACACAATCAACGACGTATTTAAGATGCAAGACATCTTTGCACTCGACAATTCTTATGGTGGCAGAAGCTTCTTAGAATTTAGAGTTGACGTTGTTGCTAACACAGTTATTGTTGATTCTTATTTGAATGTAACAGACACTGATGGCAAGTTGTATGGTTCAAGACTTGACCCTTATAACAAAAATACATGGTTTAATGGTCAAACCTTGAGTGAAATCACTACAAACTATTACAACTCATTTGCACTTGATGCTGAAATTGTTCATGAAGATTATGAAACAAGCGGCACAAGACATATGTTCTATGGAAGCAGTTTATATTTCACTTACACTTTAATTGAAGGTTATGAACTAACCGCATTTAGATTGTTTGGTGAAGAAAATGACCTTGCAACTGCAGACAATGATATGCACGCAATCAACATCATTGCACTAATCAATGGTGCTAGTGTTACATTTATGTATATTGTTGATAACGTTTCAACAGTGTTTACATCAACAGCTTCTAGTGGTGTTTATACATTTAATGAAGGACTTACTGCAACATTTGCTTATAGCGAAACTGAATCAGGCAAGACATACACAATTGCTTTTGAAGGTGACGTTATGACATACTTGCAAGATGGATTTAGAGCTGAATTCTATTCAACCCCAAAAGTGTTTGAAGTTAATTATGACTCAAACAAGAAGACATCAACAAGTCCACTCATCGTAAACACATTTAGTGATGTTGTTAAGAATCCTTATAACGCACACAGCATGATTTCAAGCTCACTTCAACTTGATGATGATAAATTTGCAGAGAATAGAAACACAACACAAAAATTTGTTTATAACCAAGTGTTTGATTATAGTGACTTAACTTCAGCATACACAGCACTTGCTTCAAACAGTGCTTATGTGAATGAAAATGTTCAAACATTTAATAGTTCAAGAAGTTCAATTCCTTATTACGCACTCTTGGCTCAAATGGCAAATTATCAAAGTGTTGACAAGAATTCATCTGCATATGATTACTTTATCTACACAAACAGACTTGATTTCTATCCATTTGACATGGTTGGCTACACATTTATGGGTTGGTCAAGCAATGATGAATGGAAATATCATGAAAAGACCATGACTTGGTCAAACAATGATGAAGAATATTGGTCTGAAGTGCTTATTTCAGAAACAACTCCATTCTTTACAAACTGTGAATCATTTGTTTCTAGCGCTGAAACTGGTTCAGATTATGAATTTAATTTCTATTCAGTTCTCGCTGGTCAAATTCATGATGCTATGTATGTAGTTAATAAATCAGTTCAATTGTATGCAATGTGGAAGGCTGATATCTACACAGTTCACTTCAACATGAACCATGCAAGAACTGATGGTTATGGAAAGATTAATGAAGATGTTTCAACATTAAGCTATGGAAGATATTATGGCGGTGAAACATATAATCTTGATGAGCAATGGCTTAAAGTTACTGTTGTTTATGACACCAACATTTGGGATAATATCGACAGATCACTCATTTCTCGTTATGGTTATATCTGGGACGGATGGTATATTTCAGCTGTTGATGGTTCTATAATGGTTATTGATGGAGAAGACAGAACATCTCGTCGTCAAGATGATGATGCAATCTTGGCAACTCCAACATTCAACTATAGCTTCTATAAATCAATTAGAGGAACAACTGAAATCTCAATCCCTAAAGATTGTGAACAATTGATTGATTCTGGAAATGCTAACTATCTCTCAACAAAACACTTGATTGATAGAGCAGAAGAGCAAGACTTATATCAAAATCACACTGACAGCGACCATGTGGTTCAACTTTATGCTCACTGGACAGAGCAAACCTATCAAATTAGATTCTATTATGCAATGTCTACACAAGACCATGAAGAAGCAACCAACACAATCAATGGTCATGAAATTTCAGTTTATGATGACTTTACCGGAATCACTGACGTAATTTATTGCGCACCAAACTATGACTTTGATAACTACATTGAAATCGAAGTAAAATATGGTGAAGACTTTACACTTTTGGCATTCGATAAGTTTGAAGAAAAACTTCAAGAAAAACTTAACGATCCAAACTTTACCATTGAACCAGAGCACTATGATGCTTACACATGGTTTAGATGGTATAACAACTATGACAATCCTAATGATGGAAAGAGTCATGCTTCTGGCACTGACGAAACCCCAGACATTAGAAATTCAAACTATTCATATTGGTACACTTATAGTGGCGGTGGAACAACCAACACAATCAGCAAGACAAGTTTGTGGTATGACCCAAGCTGGGCAACTGGTAGCCTTTGTGAATTTGGATTTGATTCATCACACCCTGACATTAATCATTTGTATATCCCTTCAGCAGAAGATGAAACACTTATTTATGATGAAACTCTTCTTAACTATGACAGAATTTCAACAGATAAATATTTGTATGGTGCAACTGATGCTAGCAGAAGACTTACAAAGCATTATGCAGGTGATGAAAGCTTCTTTATCTATTATGCTAAAGACATTTATAGTGCAACATTCTATGATACAGACACAAATCCAACAACACAATATGATTCAAATGATGTTGATTTAGGACATCACTTCGTTACACCTCTTGAAAGTGGAAATGATTCACTTGCTTCAAACTACGTTTACTATTCAACAACTGAAGGTCAAACCGAATTGTTGAAAACAAAATATGCAAACGACTTTGATTGGGCATGGGATCCATTTGATGAAAAGAGACTTACTGATGTTGCATTTGCTGAAACTATCGAAGTGCCAAGCTGGTATGAGTTTGAAGGTTGGTATGTTCAAATCGACAATACTCACAGATATATTATCAACGACCAAATCTATTTAAGTGATCACACAGACAGTGAAACTCAACTTTCTAACCGTCATGCATCTAGATACTTTGACAAGTATATTAGTGCAGACGATCCAACAAACAGATATGGCTTTGAATATTATTATCACGAATTTGAATACACCTACACACTTGCTGATGGAACAAGTGAAACAGCTACCTCAAGATTCTTGAGATATGTTGATGAAGATACAGGAACTGTTCGTTATAGATTCACACACGCTTATACACATATTTATGTTTATGCAGTGTATAGAATTGTTGAATATGACGTAAGCCTTGACATTAATGGCGATTATGGTTCAACATATTTTGCTGACAGTGAAGTTGATTCAATCAACGGAACTGGAATCATTTATGGTGACCACATCACATATAAAGGTTCTTATGATTCAAACAACACATATGACGATTCAACTCCAAACACTCACACATTCCCAGAATATATTGGAAGCAGCAATCTTGTTTCATATAATCCTAAACTGTTTACAAATGTTACAAGCGATGGCAGATTCTTCTTTAACGATTTTGTTTATAACAGAAATCTTACATCAAGCCCTGCAATTGAAACTAATGACATTTATGCTGTGAATGAATTTGAAGATGTAATCACTCAAGATGAAGAGAATAATCTCACATCTATTAACTATTCACTCACAACAATTCAAAATAACGATATTACAATTTATGTATATCTCAAAGAAGGTTATAGATTGTTGCCTGGCAACGTGACAATCACAAATGCGTCATTTGCTTCAGGAAAGAACGTTTATTCATATGAAGAAATTGAAAACTTCAATGAAGCAACACAACAAATCACTTATAGCTATATTTTGAAGATTCAAAATGTTTATAAAGATTGCAAGTTGACACTTGATGTTACAACAGTTACTTACACTTCAATTAACTATAAAACAAGTTCTAACTCAACTGTTCAAGGTTATATTGAAAAGGGAACTGTTGAAGAAACTGTTCTTGACCCACAAGTTCCAATTAACAAATCAACTGCAAACATGTTCTATGGAAACACTCAATATGTTGTGTTCTACCCACAAACAAACACTCAAAACAGTGTGTTTGATTCAAGATTTGATTATGATTTAATCTATGCAGATTCATATCTCAGCAGATTGACATTCAAACAGGGCACAGAAACAATATATTATGATTTGAGTTATGGCGTTGATAGCGCTAGACAATATCAAATCGACTTTAGAAACTTTACCTTAACAACATCTGCTGGTGTGGTTGTAGATGAATATACTGCAAACACATATCCAGAATTTGAAATTGTTAGAGACAAGACTGTTGAATCACAAGAGTCAATAACATATGTAGTTGAAAAAGCTTACAAGCTTCCATTCAACGGACAAAATTATATCTTGTATTTGTGTCACTTCACAGAAACAACATATGATTATTATTGCTACATCTTATACGCTGACACATTCACAAAGAACAGTGCTCTTGAACTTACAGCTAAGTTTACTGATATCAAGAACACAATCACATTTGATTCTTCTGTGGCTGGTGGTGATGATGACCTTTATCAAAACCGCACAAACGTTAGCGAATCAGTTGGTGCAACAATTGATTATAACGACTCAATGGAACAAACTGGTGTTCGTCCATCATCTATTAACAAATATGTGATTCGTCCACACAGTGGTTACATTATCAAAGATTTAACAATCAATTATGGTCTTGGTTCAATTACAATCACTAGAGATAGTGAATTGATGTTCCCAGGTTGGGGTCAAACAGCCTATACATACTGGTATAGCTACACATATACAATGCGTCATTCAGCAACTGAAGGCGAAGTGTTTAACACCACAGAATTTAGTGGCGATATGTGGGGCAACCAAGTTGATGGATATGAATATCTCTTCCACGGAAAAGACTTCATTTCATTTGAATGCCAGCTCATTGATGGAAACATCTATCTTGAAATTTATGGTATTTATGGCGATGTTGAAATTATAGCAACTGCTGAATCTTATGTTTCATTTAGAGTTGAAGCTCCAGAAGTAAGTTATCTTTCAACTACTGAAACAATCAATCTTAACTCACTCGGCTTTGAGCTTTATATTGGTTTGAACAGCACTGAAAACGATGACTATATCAATGGAAATTCAAACAACTATTTAGATTCAACTGGCAAGTTCAGTTATGCTAAAAATCAACTTTCATACTTCTATTCAGGAACATTCACAAATGAACTCAATGGAGAAACTTGGTATTTCGTTGAATTTGTTTATATTGGAAAAGCTGCAATATTCAAGAACGGCGTAACAATTAGATCTGTAAATGACAACTATGTTTATAGAATGACAAATGCAACACTTGCAAATACTCCAGTTGGAAATACAATTTCTGCAGGTGACAACTTCACATTTAACACAACCTCAAACACTAATCTTGGAATTCAAGATACAACAGTTGACGGAGTTGTTAGTGAAGGCGATAGATATAAGATTGTTTATATTGATGACGTTAGAAAACTTTATAAAAATTCAGCTAATGATGGAACCTTTGGTGGTTACACATTCATGAGAGTTGAACTTGAACCAGTTGTAACTGAAATCAACATTGATTCTTATTTCTATAACAGCAAAGGTGAAGCTAGACATGACCCAATTGCTACTGGCTCTTGGTTCAATGGTCACACACTTTCAGTTATTGATTTGAATTATTATTCAGAACAAAGACAAACAGTTAATTCGTTCACAAACGTGAACTACAAACAAGAAGAAGGAACAATCACTCGCAACTTTGTTGGTAATGTTTATTACATGACCTACAGAGAAATCGAAGGATACACCTTAACAAAGATTAATTACCTTGGAGCAGATTACTTCATTTCATATGATTCTGAATACAATGTAATTATCAAAAATGCTTCAGGTTCTGTAATTAGCTTGCCTGGTTCAATCAGCATTAGCTATACAAGACCAGAAGGAACGGTTTATGGAACATTTAGATTTGATATTTGTGCGGATAACAACACATTCCAAACAAACAACATCAAATTCTATTCATCTCCAATGACCATGAAAGTGCTTTATCACTTCAACAAGCAAACCGCTTCAAGCCCTGCGCTTATCAACGGAACAGCTGTTGCAGATGATTTAGTAACAAGTTCACAAAAAGATCAAACATTCTATTTCAACGAAGTTATCAAACTTGATGCAACTGCATATTCAATGGTTGGTTATACATTCTATGGATATTCAACATCAAGCACTTGGTCAAACTTCAGCACTTGGGCTAATGTTTCAAGAGATGCTTGGACAATTGATTCAGCAGAAGATATTTATGATATGAACACCACAACCTCTGGAACTGGTTTCTTCTCATACAACTTCTACATTAGTGAATCTTCAAGCTATTGCTTCGAACCAACATTCGTATCTCATGAAACCGCGGTTGGGGAGTCTACTGAATATGATTACAACTTCTACAACGTAATCAAAGACCAAATTCACAGTGCAATGTATAATGGAACAAAGATTAATCTCTATTCTGTATGGAGAGCTAACAAATATAACATTGTGCTTGACCTTAACGACAAGACAAATAGCAAAGGTTCAACTGAAACTCAAATTTATAACATCACAGTAGATGACGCTGGTTATAACAACGACTTCTATTACATCAATGGTGTTGAATATAGAGACACAGCTGACACACTTGCACCTGGTTATTATTACACTGGCACAACCGCTGACAGAATCAGCATGGTTGTTACATTTGATACTAATGACTGGTATGTTGTTTACAACGGCGACACATACAATCTTGAAGATATTCTTGCAGACAGATATGGTTATACCTGGAAAGGTTGGTTCGTTTCACCAAACGGAACACTTAACTCATCATTTGCTAGATTCTTCAACACCAATGGTTCGCTTGATTGGACTGATTCAAAATATACTTCACAACGTGTAATTAACCCTAGAATTTTAACTGAAAAAGATATTTTAGATAGCGACAGAACAACGTTTAATTATAGTTGGATTGTTAAAACAAACTATGTTGAAGCTAAGCATGACACAACCTATCATTACGAAACAAGCGGAATTGATAGAGTTGACACGCTTGACAGATGGTATTATGAATATTTGAACACCGAAGATGGTTACAACGATTCATATTACAACAACAACATATTTGGTAGATTTACACTCTATGCTGGTTGGCAAGCTAACACGTATGATATTAGCTATGACTACGGCACACGTGGAATTGATCCATATAGCACAATCAACAACACATCACGTGCTCATGACGCTAACTTGTGGACAATCAAAAATGCACCTTACTTAAATACAACATCTCCACTTCAACACAACTCTGGTGATAAAACACAGTTCGTATTCGATGTTGAATACGCTCCACAATATATCACAAGAATTGGTTATACATTCACAGGTTGGAGATTTGGTTTACACTCTGACAACTGGATTGAAAAGGGTGACAACCTAGTTCTTAAATATTCAACAATCACTGACGAAAATGTCGCTAATTCAGGTGTGACTGATGATTGCTATTTGTATTATTCAAAGAGCAGAATCACAGATAGTAGTGAATATTTGGGAGAAAGAGAAGTTCTTGGTGACACAGAATCTCAACATCATGTAATTATGTTTGCTATGTGGGATGTAAACACATATAAGATTCATCTCAACATCAATTCAAAAGCAAATGACACTACAGATGCTGTATACTTCTGGGATGACACCGACCTTAAGACAACCTGCGCCGATGGTTTGATTTCAACAATAACACTTGAAATCGTGTTCGACACAGCTGACTGGTTCTATTACGAAAATGAAGAAGCTAGATTGAGCGGAACTAAGACATATGACTTGTTAGACATTGTTACTGAAAAATTTGGATATTTCTGGATTGGTTGGTATACAAATGCTAAAGCCGTTGAAGATCAAGACTTCTTGACTTCTGGAACAGATTATGCATTTGAAAATAACTACAACGCATATGTTGACAGACGTGACAGTGAAGATTCTTATTTGGAAATCTTGAGAAAGACTCCTACAATGAGAACTTTGAACTATGCAATGTTTAATCAATACGTATTTAGAACTTATGGTGAAGAAACTTCAAACGAAAATCTTGCAGATCTCAAAACAGGTCTTACATATACAAATGTTAACGGTTATGTGTTCGACACAACAACAACCGAAGGCAACTGGATTGAAAATAGAGCAACTGCTAAGTTTGAACTTACAATCTATGCTAAATGGCAAGGAATCATTTATGAAGTGTCATTTGACTCAACTTCATTCAATATTAATGATGACAAGTCACCAGCAGGAAACACTTCAAACGGAATTGGTTCAACAACTGCTTACTATATCACTGAAGCAAACGGCACAACATATACTTCAACAACGGCAATGTCAAATGCTGAAGAAGTAAATGAAGGCAAGATGTATGTGATGTTTGATACAAACGTTTACACATCTAACCATGCTGAACTTCTTGACAGAGTGAGTGATTATAAGACCAGCGTTGTTGGCAACAGCATTGAAACAATAATCAACCTTGACAGATTCGGTTATACATGGACTGGTTGGTATACTCGTGGCTACACAGAAAACAGAGTTAGCGTTGATGCAACTGCTGAAGAAGCTTCATATGACTTCTGGCGTGGCTCAATGCCAGCAAACAGTATGCAACTTGTTGATGGACATGACGTTAACAAGAAAACATGGGCTTCAGATTATGCTTCAACAATAAACAAAGCAAACCACATTAAGTTTGATATTGATATCTATAATACACTTCAAACATTTGAAACAACCAAGAATGGAATGAGCGGCACATACACCTTAACACTCTATGCTGGTTGGGAAGCTAACGTTTATGAAACATATTATGACAGCAATGACAGTTCTAGAAGATCTACCGAATATGGTGTGGGATCATCTCCATCATACAAGATTTCACATTATAATGATGTTCAATATGTAAGAACCCTTACATTTGATGCTGATGATGTTGAAACAACTGCATTCCAAAGAGTTGGTTATACATTCACTGGCTATAGCTTAGGACAAAATGAAGTTTATAGAACTTATGGAACAGTTGATGGTTCAAATGCTAAGAGCACAAAAGTTAGACTTGACTTTAGCGCTATTAGATTCCAAACCGACGATGAAAACGTAAGTGCTAGAACAGATATTTGTTATCTCTATGACAACTCAACAAGCAAGACTTCTGCTAATATCTACACAGGTACAAGAGCAAACGAACAAAACGAAGTTTTGGGTGATGCTCAAAAAACATTCGCTGTTATTTTGGAAACATTCTATGAGGTTAACACCTACAAGATTAAATTTAACAGCAACTATCAAGAAAGAGGTTCAACACACGCATACTTCATGAATATTGATTCAAATAAATATGAAGATGAACAAAGTGAATATGAAGGTGAACTTCAAATTGAGTTTGACACCTCAGAATGGATTGTTCTTGACAGTGATGGCGAAACTGCGCTTTATAACATCAACAACATCAAAGTTGACCGATTTGGTTACACTTGGATGGGTTGGTATACAAGAAGCAAGTGTTTCTATACAGCTGACAACAATGATCCAACAGCTTGGGCTTCTGCTCAAAGCAATATTTGGAAGAATTTCTATCAATACATCGTTGTATCAGGAAATGCTTCTACAAGTGTAACTAATGATATTGTTAAATTAGATTACACCAAGTTCTTGTCATTCTTTGACACGAAAGCTAACGTGAAAGAGAATACAAACTATAATCCAGCAGGTGAAACTGGTTCAACTGGTATAGTTTGGAATAAAGATTATCAAACTGGTGAAATGATTAATGACAACAGTTTCTATGTATATGGTGATTTTGTTGAAAACTATAATGATAGAAATGCAGACTTTAACGTTCACTATCTAACTCTTAGCGCTGGCTGGCAAGCTAATATTTATGATCTCACATATTACATGAGTGATAGATATTCAAAGAAAAACTATGACAACAACGCAAGAGATTGGTTCGCAGGTAAATATACATCATCACCAATCGAATCAATCAGTGTAAATAACGAACAATGTGATCCATACGAAAGCATTGGAGAACTCAAAGACATTGCTGACACACCACTCACACTTCAACTTGTATTCGATGTTGAATATGACTTTGCTGAATATTTAACCAGAATTGGTTACACCTTTACTGGTTGGAGATTTGGTTTGAATTCAACCTATACATTTGATGCTGATGACAAACTTATTCTGTCAGCTAACACAATTCCTATTGCAGAAGTTGAAGGAAGTGGCACAACTAGTGAATGCTATTTGTATACAAACGATAAATACAAAACAGCAGAACTTAATACAGCTCATTATTATGACCTTGGCGACTTTGAAGTTTTAGGTGATAGTGATGTTGACTTTGGATTTACATTCTCTAATTCAACAGTTACTGGCATGTCATTCACACGTCATGACAATACCGCACAATTGTTCGCGATGTGGGAAAACAATGTTTATAACGTAGAATTTAATGTAAACCGCAACTACATCGAATCATACGAAGGCGCTGTGGCCGATGCTGATTCAACGATTGCACACTATACTGAAAGTTTAGCTCTTATAACAGGCACAACTGATATCTCAGGATATTTTGCTGATACAGACGATCCATCAGCTAGACGTTATACAACATCTTCACTTATTGGAAACTTAAACTTCTTGACTGGTAAAAAGTTTATAGCTCAAGGAAATGATAATTCTTCTGATAATTTTGAAACAAGAGACAACTACGATTTAATATCATTAGACTTTAGAAAATTCACAGATAGAGACTTTGATTATGTTGCTCATGTAACATTCGATAGAAATGACTGGTGGTTTGAAACTAAAGATGAAACCATCATCCATGATGCACTTTATTACATCTTATTGCAAAAGTTTGGCTATTACTTCGGTGGTTGGTATACCGAAAAGCATGCCGATGCAGAAGATGTGGTTCTTGAATATCATGAAGGTGAAGGCACTGAAAATAAAATCACAGGTTATTATGATCTTGAAGATAATTCAAAAGGTTATTATGTTGGTGAGGATTTTGTTTATAGTTATCTTAGAGTTCTT
>JAZUSV010000147.1:0-3324 GCA_045606885.1 Candidatus Gastranaerophilales bacterium
ACTTTCTTATTAAATTCACCATACACAAAAGAAGAAGCATTCTCACACTTAACAAGAGATATGCAAAAAACAATTATTGATAAGAAAATTAAATTCTATAATGTTGACGCTGAAAAATTAATCAAAGAACAACCAGGACTAAGAGGAAAAGGTGCAAACACAGTTATGATGGTTGCATACTTTAAAGTTTCAGGAATCATTCCTTTTGAACAAGCACTAGAAGGTATGAAAGAAATGACAATCAAAACCTTCAAGAAAAAAGGTGATGATGTTGTTAACATGAACTTAGCCTTAATCGATGCAGCAGTTAACGCAACTCAAGAAGTTGTAATCCCTACATCTTTAGATAATGTTTGCGCAGTTGAAGAAGTAAAATTAATTCCTGATGATGCTTCCGAATTTGCAAAGAAAATTGTTGAACCATCAATGAGACAAAAAGGCGATGACATTCCTGTTAGCGCAATGTCTGTTGATGGCGTTATTCCAACAGGTACAGCTTGCTTAGAAAAACGAGGAATTGCTCCACGTGTTCCAAAATGGAACAGCGCAGACTGTATCCAATGCGGAATTTGCGCTTCTGCTTGTCCTCACGCTGCAATTAGAACAAAACTAGTTGAAAAAGAAAACCTTGCGTCAGCACCTGAATCATTCAAAACAATTGAAGCTAAGCCAAATGCAAACGGTGAACACTTCAAGGTACAAGTATATTGCAACGACTGTACAGGTTGTGGAGTTTGCGTAGACCAATGTCCTGCAAACAAATTACCAGGCAAACAAGCTCTTTCTTGGTCAACAATCGAACAAGAAGTTGAAGCTTGTGAAGTTGTAAACGAAAAATTCTTCAACGAATTGCCTGATAATGTAATGGGTAAAAATACAACAAAAACTATCAAAGGTGCAATGTTAAGAAAACCATTATTCGAGTTTTCTGGCGCTTGCGCTGGTTGTGGCGAAACTCCTTATGTTAAATTGGTTTCTCAATTATTTGGAGAAAATGCAATCATCGCAAACGCAACAGGTTGCTCTTCAATTTATTCTGGCACATTCCCAACAATCCCATACACAACAAACAAAGAAGGTAGAGGTCCAGCTTGGGCTAATTCATTATTTGAAGACAATGCTGAATTTGGTTTTGGTATGAGATTGGCTGTTGACCAAAATAGAGACACCTTAAAAACATACGTAGAAAAAGTTCTTGACTGCGACAAAACTCCTGTCGACTTAAAAGAAGCACTAGAAGGAGCAATGGCTCATTTTGATAATTCAAAAACAGACGAAGCAATTAAAGCACAAGATAAAGCTAAAGAAGTTCTTGCAAAATATAGCGATATTGATTGTTCTGATTTAGCAAAAGTTCGCGAACTTCAAGACTACTTCACAGATAAATCTGTTTGGATTATCGGTGGTGACGGCTGGGCAAACGATATCGGCTACGGCGGTATTGACCACGTATTAGCACAAGGTCAAAATGTAAATATTTTGGTTCTTGATACTGAAGTATAATCAAATACAGGCGGGCAAGCATCAAAATCTACTCCAACTGCAGCGGTTGCTAAATTTGCAACAGGCGGAAAACGCACATATAAGAAAAACATGGGCTTAATGAGTATGTCTTATGGATATGTTTATGTGGCTTCTGTTGCACTAGGTGCTGATAGACAACAAACTCTTAAAGCTCTTCAAGAAGCAGAGGCTTATAATGGTCCTTCAATCATATTCGCTTATGCTCCTTGTATTGCTCACGGCATTGATATGTCAAAAACTCAAACCGAGCAAAAACGTGCAGTTGAAGCTGGCTACTTCCCATTATACAGATACAATCCTGATAACGAAGCACCTTTCACTTGGGACGCAAAAGACCCTAAAGAAAGCTATCAAGACTTTATCAGAAGCGAAGGAAGATACAAATCTCTTCTTAAAACAAATCCTGAAGCTGCTGAAGAATTATACGCACAAGCAGAAAAAGATGCAGCTCAAAGAATGTCTGTATATAAAGCTGTTGGCGAATTAATGAAATAAAACATAACAAAATGCAGATAAAAAACACCTTCTAAAAATAGAAGGTGTTTTTGTTTATAAATATTTACAATTGTCAAAACAATTATCTTTACAACTTTTTGGCTTATTATTTACTTATAAAATAATTTTTTTATTTTAGTTTTTATAAAAATTGTCGTTTCTATTCTCTGTATCACACAAATGGAGAGAAGTAATGTTTGGAAGAATTTTTGGGTTATTAAAAACCATAATAGAAACAATAGATCCAAAAACAAAAAATGATAGCCCAACTACTCAGCAACCTGAAGGGCAAAACGGCGTATTTGACACAGTTGATACTCCAAATATTGATGAATTTGAAAGCACAACTCCAAGCGATACTCCACCACAAAATGAAGTAGCTGAAGAAACAACAACTACGCCAAATGATGAACAGTCAACAAACACATCAGATGATGCAGAATCTGATGAATCTTCAGAAAAAGGAGAAGAAGAAACCACAGAAACTCCACAAGAATCAACAACCACTCCAGAAGGCGAAGAACAAACAGACGCTTCCGAAGAAGCAAAACCTGATGAACCCTCAGGAAGCAACATATTTGACGGACTTATTGCAGGTGGCGGCATAATAGGTGCTTTTGCTGATATTGTTGACGATTTTTTAGATGATTTTTCTGACAACAAAACAGATGCACCCCCAAAAAACGACAACCAAGGTTCCTCTTCCTCATCCAGCGAGTCCAAAGATGAAAGCAACAAAGATGTTATAACCCCAACACCTGAAGAACAACAACCATCCGGCGAAGATACATCAAATAATACAACAGATATCCCATCTGCTGACGAAACATTAGATAACACAACATCGTCAACACAACCGCCTGTTGAAGAGCAAGAACCAAACATGCCTTTTGACAACACACCCGTATATGATGAGAATGGTTTTGATCAATTTGGCTACGATAAAGATGGCTACGACAAGCTAGGTTTTGATGTACTTGGATACAACAGAGAAGGCTGGAAATTTGAAACTACCGAGCAAAAAGACGAAAATGGCGTTATTTTATCTAAAACAACAATAAAAATTCACAAAGACGGTAATAAAATAATTGAAACAGCAAAATATGCTCAAGATGGCAAAATTGAATCAACGACTGTTGAAAATTATGACACCGAAGGAAAAATACAATCAAAAATTTCAGAAGTTCTTGATAAAGACGGTAAAGTTTCAACTAAAACCACTGAACTTTTTGGAACAAATGGAAATTTAACAACAAAAACACTAGAAAATTTCAACACTAATGGCAAAATTGAATCAACGACTGT
>JAZUSV010000148.1:0-3665 GCA_045606885.1 Candidatus Gastranaerophilales bacterium
TACCGTTTTATATATAAATTTAATAAAATTTAACAATACTGCAAAAAAAATACTTTATGTTCTTTTTATAGTAAGATAAAAATCATCAATATAATTTATTGTTATATATTTATCAATGTTTTATGATAGTATTGCACACTAGTATAAATGTGCGCAGTTCCACAAGTAAAATAAGGAATTTAAGAAAAGTGCATAACAAATTTAAAATTAGCAAGTTCAAATTAGGCTCAATCGCATTTGTTGCTTGTTTAGCCCTAAGTACTACTTTAAGTTTTGGTTATGGTGATTACTCTACGGCGTATCCTCAATTTGGTACATACGATGCTGGTGTAATTGACCAATCAAACTTGAGACAAATTAAAGACTATGAGCAAAAAGTTAGAGACGATAGAGAAAAAGAACACCAAGAAACTGACGTTGAGATGAACAAAGTTATGAAGGATAAAATGCAAGACCTTCCTAACAAAGAAGTTAGTTTCAAATTAAACTCTATCCACATTACAGGTAACACTGAATACACCGAAGAACAATTAATGAATTTGGTGTGTGAAAAAGTTGGAGATGAAGTTACAATCAATGACTTAATTGGTTTAGCTAATACGATTACTGAGTTCTACCAAAAAAATGGTTACATCTCTACAACAGCATATTTGCCTCCTCAAAAAGTTGAAGATGGTAACGTTGAAATTGTCGTAGTAGAAGGTAAATACGGTAATGTTACAATTGAAGGCAATAAATGGGCTAGAAAAAAATATTTAAATGCAACTTTCTTAAAAGATAAAAATATACAAGAAGATAAAGTATTAAACGTAGCTGATATTCAAGAATCACTTCGTGAAATTAACGCAACAGATTACATCAAAGGTGCGGTAGCACTACAAGACAACGAAGATTCTGAGCAATATACAGATCTTACTTTAAAAGTTAAAGATAGATTTCCAATTGACTTAGACTTGCGTTTTGATAACCAAGGCAGAAGCTCTGTTGGTTTAAATCGTTTTGTTATATTTGCTGGTATGAACAACTTGACCGGTTTTGGCGATAAATTATTGTCAACAACTTCAATTGCAAGAAGTTCAATTGGTCAAGGTGTATTCTACTCAGTTCCAATTGGACGTCATGAAACACGTTTAAATCTTGGTTATTCTTATTCAGGAACTGAATTGGACAGAGGTCCTCTGAAGTATCTTGATGTTGAAGGTAAATCACATGCATTCTTCGTAGATTTATCAAGAAGACTTGTTAAAACAGAAAACTATAAATTATATGGTGATATTGGTTTCGATTTGAGAAATACAGAAACTTCTATTGCTGGAATTGATAACTACTATGGTTACAGAACTAGATCTGTTAAATTAAACTTAACCAATGTAAAAGATGATTTTACAGGTAAATGGTTTGGAAATATTGGTGTTGCAAAAGGTATTGATGTATTTGGTGCATCAAATGATGACCATGGTGTTTATACAAAACACACACCAACAAATAAAATGGTTAAGTTGAACGCATCTGTTACTCGTTTGCAAGTTTTACCTTGGAGATTAATGGGTATTGTTACTGCAAACGGTCAATGGACAAACAGAAACGTTTGGTATGCTGATAAACTTCAATCAGGTGGTATTTCTTCAATTAGAGGTTTTGAAGAGGGCTTGTTCTTGAATGACTATGGTGTAAATGGTTCTGTTGAATTAAGATCGCCAATTCCATTCCTAGACAGACTTCCTGGTAAATTGAAATTTATTGATGATTCAATCAGATTGGCTGCATTCTGTGATATGGGCTGGTTTGGCGACCATGGTTTTGGAATGCCAAGTTCAGAATTTGTAATGTCAGTTGGTGGCGGTATGATTCTTAAAATGACAAGATATTTATCTGCTAACGTTTATCTTGGTGTTCCTGTTATTAATAGACCAGATGACGCTTCGTCATATCGTGTTCACTTTACTATAACTTCAAATGTTTTATAATATAAAATAATAATTAAAAAAGACCCTGCATATAGGGTCTTTTTTGTTGTGATTTTAATATTTTCTTATAGTTTGTTATTGCAGGATTATGCTCTGTTTTGTCAACATTCAACGCATTGCTGACCCAAGCTTTGCACTTCTAGATTGCTTGAAAATTAATTACTTTGTTTAGCTTTTCTATAATATCTTATGCATACTTTATTCGTATGTTTGTGCACGGCTGAAACAACTCTGTGCCCTCATCTTCGCTTAGCAAGTGCAGTCGCACTAAGCTTCGCTCGATTCGGTATGGTTTCGCTCTGTTCGCCAATGCTCAACGCATTGCCGTCACGAGCTTCACACACCTTGTGCCCTCATCTTCGCTTAGCAAGTGCAGTTGCACTAAGCTTCGCTCGATTCGGGTTTTATTGTTGGTAAGCTTGGAACAATGGTAGGTATAATGCCAAACCTAAAATACCAACCAATACACCGATACCAATCATCAATGCTGGCTCGATTAATTTGGTGAAGTTATCAATAGTATTATCTAATTCTTTATCAATATAGTTTACACAGTGGTATAGTGAATCACCTAAACGACCTGATTGTTCACCTGTTGCAATCATAAATGTCATCATTGTAGGAACTTGGTTTGCATTTTTAAGAGCAGTTGATAAATGCATACCTTGTTGTACTTTGGTAGATGCTTCCATGATGGTCATTTTTAATACATAGTTGTCCATTGTTAGATTTGCTAAGAACAAGCAGTCAACAATTGGAATACCAGCTTCGTATGATACTTGAAGTACTGCAATGAAGTTTGAAAAGTTTGAGTATTTTAATATCTTGCTTAACAATGGTAGGCGCAACACAAGTGCGTCAAATCTTTGTCTTACTGCAGGTTGTTTAAAAGCGAAATTTATAAATATCAAACCACCAAATAAACCTGCAAGACAAACTGCCCAATATTGTTTCATAAACAAACCAGCATCCATACAAGCTCTTGTAATTGGTGGAAGTTCTCTACCTAAGTTGTTGAACATTTCTTCAAAAGCAGGGAATACAAATACTAACATGATAATTACTGCAACAAATGCCAGAGCAATTACAACGCCTGGGTAAATCAAAGCGCCGACTACTTTACTTTTGATTGCATCTTGTTTTTTTAACAACTCCAACATACGAGTCAAAGTTTTATCAAGTTCCCCTGAATCTTCACCGGCTTTTACAAGACCAATATAAACCTTGCCAAATATTTCTCTATATTTTTCTAAAGTTTCACCAAATGTTGTACCGCCGATGATTTCTTTTCTTATTTCTTGGGTTAATCTTCTAACTCTTGATGAATCTGAATTTTGCTCAATGAACAATAGAGATTCGATAATTGGAATACCTGTTGATGTAAGCATTTCAAGAGTTGAAGTTAAGTCTATTTTTTCTTTTAAGGTAAGGGCAGATACTCTTCCAACACCAATTGAGCCGCCACCAGCTTTTTTCTTTTTAGCTGATGCTGGTTCTCCATCAACAATTGAAGTTGGAAGTAAGTTCATTTGACGGATTTTTCTGCGAGCTTCAGCAACGCTATCGGCTTCAATTTTTCCGTTAACGGTTATTGTGTTATCTTTAAGTGCTGTGTATGAGTATAATGTCATATTATTCGCTCGTTGCCAATCCTAAAATTCTTACTTGTTCTTCAATTGAAGTGTTGCCTTCAAGAAT
>JAZUSV010000149.1:0-4067 GCA_045606885.1 Candidatus Gastranaerophilales bacterium
CCGCTTGGCCTCCGACTTGTTTATTTTGAAGGAATAAACTTTGCGCTTATCTCAGGAAAACTAGCAGGAGATTCTGCTTTAATTGCGCTAGAAAATAACGATTATTCTCAAACAACACTTTCAATTTACAGAAAAAAATTAGAAAAATCGTTTATTATACAAGATTTATATACTTACAGAAACGTAATTGAAAACCTATATTCAACAGGTAATTCACTCTCTGTATACTATCCTAAAAAAATAAAAGAATTTTTTGAAATTATAGTCAGCGCAAACTGTACTTCAAAAAGTAAGCAAATCAGAAATTATGTCTTTAGTTATTTTAAAGACAGAAAAATTTCTGAACTTTTTAAAGACTTCTGTGCATTTGCAAAATGCGCACTAGATGTATTTTTTGGAAAATAACTATGGAAGAAAATAAAAAAAATAAAAAATCAATACAAGACAAACTAGCAACAATTAAGTATAATTGTAATAACAAATCGCATTTGATATTAGATCCAAAAAAATGCGAAAAGTGCAAAGAAAAAATCTGCACAACAGTTTGTCCAGCATCAGTATACGAGTTGGATGAAAACTTGGGAGAAATTATAGTTCAATATGAAAATTGTTTAGAATGTGGTGCATGCCGAATTGCATGTCCTAAAAACGCAATTTCTTGGGAATATCCATCATCAGGCTGTGGCGTAATATTCAAAAACAATTAAAAAGGAGCAAGTATGGAAAATCAATATTTTTCAAGATGGTACGACAAAGACCCTGTATTATCAATGTCTATTAGAACTTTGGCAAATTCGTCTGATGAAAGACAAATTGCAGTTGCTCTTAATTTAATTAAAGTCATTATTGAACACAACATTCAAGATAATAAATATGAAAATGTCGAAGATATTATGGCGGCAGTTGAAGATGGACGCATTCAAAGAGGACATTCTCGCTGGTATGACATTGATTCAACTGTTAGAACAGCTATCCAAATGCTTGAAAAATGTTCTGCTGAAACAAAGAAAAAAGTTGCTCTTGAAATGGCTCAACTTGTAATTGAAAAAATCATACAAGATGAAGACAAAGACGAAATCGAAAGAGAAGAGCAAGAACAAAACGGCACACCTGTTGAAATTGACGGCAAAATAATTGATTTAGATTTAGATAAAATAATTAGCGAAGAAAATGAATGATATTGAAAGATTTGAAAATCTTCAAACTACAATAAAATTAAATCCTAAAAATTTTCAAGCCAGAAGAGAACTTATCATGCTCTGCTTGGATTTGGGGTTTGAACGTGTTGCAATGTCACACATAAAATATTTGCTAAATGTTTTTCCTGATGATGCAAATTTATACTTCAACGCAGGAATTTGTTGGGAAAAATTAAAAAATTTAGATAATGCGCTTTTAGCATACCAAAAAGCCGTAGAGCTAAAACCCGATGAAGCAGACTTCCTGTACAATTTGGCTCTTGTGTGTGAAGCGTTAGGTGATATTGATAACGCAATGGATAATTTTAAAAAAGTTATCTATTATAAAAATGAGGACGCAAACGCATTTTTTTCAATAGGCATTTTATATTCTAAAAAAAATGACACACACACAGCAATAAAATGTTTCAAAAAAGCTATCGAATACAACTATAGCGACTACTTTGCGCATTTTTATCTTGCAGGAGAATACAAAAAGCTTGGTGAAATTGACTTTGCACTAAGCGAATATCGAAAAGTTTTAGAGCTATCGCCTGATTATTCATGGGCATATTTCAACATTGCGCAAATTTATTACGAGCTTGAAAGATTTGAAGATGCAATAGTTATGTTAAACAAAACTATTGAAAAAAATCCAAAAGATATGGAAGCACACAAACTACTTGCTCAAATTTTAATTAAACAAGAACGAATTGAAGAGGCACTTGGGCTTTTAACAGATGTTGCTTCGCAACATGAAAATGGTGACATTTCTTATTTGATGTCAAAAATATTTGAAATAAACGAAGACGAAGAATCAAGAAAAGATTGTCTAGAGTTAGCTCTTGAATACAAAAACACACTAACTTTTGATTATAAAGCCGTTAAAGCCGAATTAAGAGAAGTTAAAAAAGCGCTGGAAAAATAGATGTCTAAAAAAGAATATCAACTAAAATTTAATACAGATGAAGACGAAATAAAATATTTTGTGGCTTTTAGCTATTTATTTGTAAAACCATTACTAAAAGCAAAACTCTTAGAATATTTTGACTATAGTGCAAGGCTTGCTTGGCTTGCAGATGAAAAAGAAATGTCTGTTTTTAGCGAAAAAATGGATATTTCTATTCCAAAAAATTATTTTTCACTTAAAGCCAAAATAGATATAGAAAAATGTTACAAAAGTGCTTTTGAAGACAAAGAAGTCAAAATTTTAACCATAAAAGACGAAAAATATCCAAAATTATTAAAAGAAATTCCCGATTTTCCAATTTCTCTTTACTACAAAGGCGACATTGACTCCATTTCTTTTGATTACAATTTGGCAGTCGTTGGTTCAAGAAACGCCTCAACAAACGCAAAGCTTGCACTAAACGGCATAATTTCATCTTTTGCAAACTCAAATATAACAATTGTTTCAGGACTTGCCTATGGAATTGACGCACAAGCGCATAAATCTGCAATTGAAAACAATTTAAAAACCGTAGGAGTAATAGGTTCAGGACTTGATATAACTTATCCTATTCAAAATAAATATTTATACGAACAAATAGCAAATGGCTCAGGCGTAATTTTTAGTGAATATCCTTTAAAAACTCGACCAATCCCTGCTAATTTCCCTCAAAGAAACAGAATAGTTACAGGAATGAGTAAAGGAACTCTTGTTGCTGAAGCGCAAATGAAATCTGGAGCGATGATTAGCGCAAATTTAACCCTTGACTACAATAGAGAACTCATGTGCATGCCGGGAAATATTTTAAATCCAAATACTCAAGGAATATATCATTTGATAAAAAACGGAGCAGGAATAGTTATCAGCGCTCAAGATGTCTTAAATCAAATGGATTGGGATTTTGATGTTGTTCAAGATGAAAGCGTAAATTTGCAATTAGACGATGTTCAAAAAAAAGTTTTAGATATAATAGCTATTGAACCAAAATCTTTTGATGAGATAATGGACTCAGCGTCAGAGGAAGTATCAGATATTATGGTTGCACTGACGACGCTAGAAATAAACGGTTTAGTGCACCAATCGAACAATAAATATTATAAATGCAAATAGGTAGATGATGGCAAATACAAAAGAAAAAACATTGGTTATAGTTGAGTCACCCGCAAAATCAAAAACCATTGGAAAAATTCTTGGAAGTAATTATATAATTCAGGCTTCTATGGGACATGTTAGAGATTTAGCATCTAAAGGGCTTGGTTTTGATATTGAAAATAATTTCAAGCCAACATTTGAAGTTATACCCGAAAAGAAAAAAGTTATTACTGAATTAAATAAAATTGCTAAAACTGTTGATAGAATTTATCTTGCATCCGACCCTGACCGTGAAGGAGAAGCAATTGCATGGCATGTTAAAGAATGCTTAAAATTTCCGCAGGATAAAATTTTTAGAATTGTATTTAACGAAATTACCCCTAACGCAATTAAAGAAGCTGTAGCAAATTATCATCAAATTGATATGCTAAAAGTTGAAGCTCAAAAAACTCGTCAAATTTTAGATAAACTTGTAGGTTTTAAAATTTCCCCAATTCTTTGGGACACTATGAAAAACTATAAACTTTCAGCAGGAAGAGTTCAGTCAGTTGCGCTAAAAATGATATGCGAAAGAGAAGACGAAATCGAAGCTTTTGTACCAAGCGAATATTGGAGCATTGAAGCACTTTTAAACAAATCTTCTAAAGAATTTAGCGCAGAGCTTTCTCGCATAATCAATGGCGACAAAGACGAAAAACTAGAAATTCACAATCAAAAAGAAGTTAAAGAAATTCTTAAAAATCTTGAAAATGCGAAATATGTTGTTTCAAAAATAACTCCAAGAGAAACAACAAGAAAAGCTCAACCGCCTTTCATCACTTCAAGTCGGAGGCCAAGCGGTCTTAGGA
>JAZUSV010000150.1:0-7633 GCA_045606885.1 Candidatus Gastranaerophilales bacterium
CTTCTTTACTAAATCCACAATAATCATCTCTACTTATTTCACCAATATCAGGATTATATGTATAAACAGCATATTTTCCTAAAAGAAGGTCTTTTTCGTCACTATTAATATTTGTGTTTGTAAGACCTTGTGCAGGTGTAGAATAACCCGTAGAGATACCTTTTTCGATTTTAAACATTCTTTTTATTTTATTCAACAAAGTATCTTCAATTTGAGCACTATAATCTTTCAAGTAATCTATTCTTGCTGCGCGTTGACTTAAACCTCCTTCATTGAAACTCTCTTCTTTATTAGGGCACTCTGCGCGACAAACATTATCGTTACATAATGTATAGCCTGTTTTATCACATTTGCACATATTAGCACTAACATGTGTACCCTCTGGGCATTTTTCACATCCATTACCTACTTCTATATAGCCTTTTGCGCAATTACAATACTTTCCATATTCTCCAGCATCCACAACGATTCCATTCTTTCGGATGCATTCAGTTGCTGTCGTACAACTTTCATCACTTATATCTGTAATATAACCTTCTGCAGTCTCGCATCTAAGAAGATAAATTCTATTACTTTCATCATATTCTTCAGCAACCGTACTACGTGTTTCACAAACATGGGTATATGTAAGATTAGTATCTGGTGGTTGTTCTCCTGGAGGAATTTCCTTTGTTCTAATTTTACAAGTGAAATCATACGCTGTTTTACAATTTGTCTCCAACGGATGACCATTATTTGCAAAGCCTTTTCTAAAACATTCATGTTCGCCTTTGCCTTTACCATATCCGCCACCAGGCTCATTACTTGCCCTTGTGTACCAAACAATGTTTGGACCATTTTCTCCGCCTGTACCACAAGCAGAAGCAGCAATGCAGTATTTATTATTCAAATCTTCCCAAGAAAACCACTTTGGCATTTGATATGTTGTAGCATTTTGGGTTTGATAACCAACTTTTTTAGTGTATTCAATTAATTCATGAGGTAAAACAAGTCCAACTCTTGCGTCAAACTTAGCACTAATTGTTCCATCACCCTTGTTAATTGAAATCCAATGATTTTTAAGTGGAAACTCAGAAGAATCGTTAAAAGGTTTTTTGTTTGCTTCTTTTTTTCCAGAATGAATTTTTATAATATTATCAAATTTAAAACAATTCTCGTCATCTTCTGCTTGACCATTACAAACAACCTCTTCGAGTATTTTTTTATCTTCTTCTGATAAAGAATTTTTCTTTTCAAAGTATAGTTCTTTAAATCTTTCATATAAATCATTTGCAATTTTATCAATATCATCACTTGTTGCACTATTTAAAAGCAAAGTTGCTTTTTGAGCTTCTTCAGTGTCAATTGGGAAACTTGTTCCGCCACCACCAACACCATAAAATTGAACATTTTTTAAATCCAAAGGAAGATCAAAAGAAATTGTTTCACTATCAAGTTGTTGGTCAAGCTTTAATGTGTCACCGCTATACATTTTATACCAAGGAATGCTCTTTACTTCAGACGTATTCCCTCTAACATCAACATCAACCAACCAAAGATTGTTGCCATTTGGACTTGTTTTGTCAACTTTTTCAGCTAAGTTACCTTCGATTACACGATATTTATCCCTACCCAATTCTCCAGAGGTTCTCTTTCCATTAGAATCTGTTTTTAGATATACAAGACTAGGGTTTTCTGCGATATATTTACCACCAATTGATATTGGTTGAGTATCGTTTTTGTCAAATTTAAAAGAAACAAGATTGCCAACCGCATCAAAGACAGGAGTTGCTTTTGAATATTCTTCATATAATGTCGGTTTTATATGATTTTTCAATTTTACATCTTCTGCAGTTTTAGAAAGAAGAGACATGTGTTCTTCATCAGACTTTCTTTCATAAATTATGATTGTATCAGTTTCCGCAATTGCATCAGAAGATTTTTCATACCAATTTAAATTCAATGGAATTTTGTTAAATTTAACAATCTCTTTATAAAAAACTTCAACTCTGCCATGTGGCGAACCAGATATTGAGGCGCCAATGTCTGCAATATTAATTGCTTTTCTTGTAAATACTGAAGTTGAAAGAATAATCACAACAGCAAGCGCAACAAGAATAATAATTGCGTCAATCAAAGAAAAAGCTTTTTGTTTAAAGTTTTTTAGCATTGTTATATTTTTACTCCATAATATATTATTTTGATAATCTATATTATTCTAGCATTTGATTTTTAAAAAATATATTTTTTAACATTACTAAATAATAACCGCTCTTTGTTAATTAAGAGCGGTTATTATTTTTACCAAGTAATTACAACTGCACCGTCGCCAGCTTTGAGTTCTTGTGGACGTGGAACTACAAGTAAGTTTTGATATTTATCTTTATTTACAACATCATTAGCAGAAGTGCCTATAGTTAATTGTTTAGTGTAACTATTGCCAGAACCATAAGATATATTGTAAACTCTCCTATTTTCTTGCAAAGCTTCAAGACCTGCAATTACACCATAGCCAGCACCTGATCTTCCCATACCAATACCAATAATTGGAGAATTTCCAACAAGACCTTTAAGTGTATCAAATGGACTCATTTTTGGTGAAGTTGAAAGAATTTCTTTTGTTGAGTGGGCTCCACTTTCATTATCACAACAAGGAATTATTAAACCGCCCGCATGTAACGAACTACAAGTTCGAGTTGCGCTAGGTTCATTGTGGCACATATCATATTTTATTGCTTTTTGGGTTACAGTACCATTTGTTCCTGCTTTAGCGTTAAGAATTTTACCTCCACCAAAACCACTCATTTTAACAGTTGTATTTGTAGCTTTTTGAGTTGCAGAAAGAGCGCCTCTACCAAGCTTAATTATAATTTCACCTGTAATTCTATCTACTTCTGTTTTGTCGGTTTGTCCTGGAGTTCCAGCATCACCATGCACTAAAGCGTTTGATGCAAAAGGAGCTGACCATACGTAGATATGGTTGAATTCTCTACCTTGAACCACATATTCATTTCCAGGAATTCCAAGGTTTTTATAAGAACAACTGCCATCATTGTCTTTTTGAGGGAATGTAGCGCCATCTCCACCACCTTCAGCAATTGTTTTTGCTCTGCACTGCATTTCAACATCAAAACGATATGTACCTGATTCACAAGCTCCCGTATATTCAGAAGCGTCCTTATTTAAACCACATGCATCATAAAAAGAATTGATATCATTAACAACGCCACTTGTCACAGGGCGATAATCGCAATTTTCACCGTTTTTATCACATGAATTTGGAACCAATCCAATATTTTCAAAATTAGTGTAAATTGAATTTGCCGGTTTGCCTTCATTAAACTTATTTACTTTATCTCTAACGCATTCTGCTTGTTCTTTTGTAAGGTTTTCGCCTTTTGTATGGGTGATAACATTAAACGGATATGGCCTACCGCCTTCGCTTCCTGTTGATTCAGCTGTATATCCACCAATAGTAACTTTTCTTGTAAGTCCACTATCGCCACCAAATTTATCGCAATGAACTGTAAAATTATCTGAAGCCTTGAATTTTGCACTGCTTGTTTCAAAAAGTTTATAATCATCGCCATCGCATTTGTTTTCACAAATGTGCTCTTGTTTTTCAGTATATACAATATTCACAGGCTTAGTATAATTAGCTGTTGCTGCATTATAGTTCACTTTGGCAATTGCACATTTTGGAGCCACCCCACCTTTTCCACCACGATAGTGATGAGGTATGTTTTCTTTAATACCCATTGACATATCAGGACAAGTATGAAGACAGTCGTAATTGCCAAAACAATCTTGTTCGACAGGTTTTTTATACGCAGGGCATTCATAAAAACTGCATTGTTTTGGATAATCACATATTCTTTTAACACAATTTTTTATCCAACTAGCTTTACAAGCACCACAGTGA
Source organism: Candidatus Gastranaerophilales bacterium (assembly GCA_045606885.1). Classification (GTDB taxonomy): domain Bacteria; phylum Cyanobacteriota; class Vampirovibrionia; order Gastranaerophilales; family Gastranaerophilaceae; genus RUG14156. The sequence goes on from JAZUSV010000150.1 coordinate 3,902, forward strand.
TATGTATTATACCTTTGTTTTACTTGCTTTCCGATTTCAACACCGTTTTCATCCTTAATTGGTTCCAGACATTCAGTAAGGTTATTATGTGTACAGTTAGGATTTCCGCTACCTAAACCATTTTTATCTTCTCCATAAACAACATAACCTTCTTTTGGAACATTTCTTACTGCATTATTATCTGGGTCATTTCTCTCACATTCAACTATTCTTCTTGACAAGCTAGTGTAATTATTTTCATTAATTTCTTCCACACCGCTTGGAGCATCATCCTTTTCTAATTGTACATGCGGAAAGTATTTTGCCATATATTCTAAATATTTCAACCTTTCAGTGGCACCTTCAAACAAAGTTGAAGGATTTGAAAAGCCATCAGCATATCCTGTTGGATGACCTTTTTTTAAACTGAAAAATTTTCTTATTTTAAAACCTAGAGTTTCTTTAATTTCACTTTCATAATTTCTATTTAAATCAAGTTTTGAAGCGCTGGGTGCAAACGGCTTCGACATATTTATGCAACTACATGCATCCCAGCTCCAACCATATCCACGAGCAGTTTGGCAATATCCACTATTTTGACACTCTGTTTTGCCTGTACACCTTTTCTTTGTGCCAGGGCATGGGTCATAACAAGAGCCGTTTATTCTTTCTTGTCCTTTCGCACAAGAAATAACGCAAGCGCCAGAAGAATTCTTTTCGTAACCACTATTGCAATAACAATTACAGTCTTCGTTGCTGCGATATGCATGTGAACCACATGGATAATTACGGATACACTCGCATTTTTGCGTATCAACGTTCCAAGTTTGCACCTTGTTACACTTATACTCGCATTTATTCTGCTTTAATGTGTAGCCCTTATTTTCATAACATTCAACAGCCCTAATATACAAATCCCCCAAAATGTCGAGATGATTTGTTTGAAATCTTTCGCTTGGAGATTCTGTACAGTACCAAAATCGATTATTAGCTACATCACAACCAGGCAAAAAAGGATTTAACTCACAATCAACGTTGTTGTTGCCATACAAAGAAGTATAAATTTTATTATATTCAAGCTCAGTACAACTAGCTTCTGTAGGGAGAGAATTATTTGCAAAAGCATCCCTAAAGCATTTTAAATTGCCTTGTGCATCTGTTTGGTCCCAACTTGTAAGTTTTGTGTACCACGTAAACGTTGGGGCATCTTTTCCTTCAGTTCCGCATGCAGAAGCTGCGATACAGTATTTTTCATTCAAGGTTTTCCAATTAAACCATTCAGGCATATCATATAATTGAGCACTTTGTGTTTGAGAACCAACAACTTTTGTATATTTAAGCAACTCATGAGGGAAAACTAGTCCTGTTCTTGCGTCAAACTTAGCACTAATTGAACCATCGCCCTTGTTGATTGATATCCAGCAACCTTTTTCTGTAAATATATCTGTTCCATCTATTTTAATTGGTTGTTCAAAATCAGTTTTAGTGCCATTATTCAAACACACGATACGATTTGGATCAAAACAACCGCCTACAGAGCTATTTTCCGCCTTTCCACCACAAACAAGTGATTTTATTTGATCTTTGTGTGCTGTATCAGTTACTGAGTTTTTCTTTTCAAAATATAATTCTTCAAATCTTTTAGCTAAATCAAATCTGATTTTAGCGATATTATCAGTATATTCTGGATGAGAGGTGTCATTTAAAAATAATGTACCTTTTCTTGCTTCATCTATAGAAACAACAGCGCCTCTTCCGCCACCGCCTACACCATAGAATTGTACTTTTTTAATATCTTGAGGGAAAGTGATTTTTGTTTCGTTTGAATTTAGTTTTTCATCTTTATCTAATTTATCACCACTATATGATCTATACCAAGGAATACTCTTTAGTTTTGCACTTGTTCCTTTTTTAACGGTGATGATATTAGTAGAAGTATCTTCGGATATGGTATATTCACCGTCGGTTTCAGTTGTTACTAAATCAACCAACCAAAGATTGTTGCTACCATGTTTTCCTGCATAAGATGCAACATTACCTTCAATAATACGATATTGCCCTCTTGGTAATTCAACTAATGGTGTTTGTGTTTTGCCATTAGAATCTGTTTTGTAATATTTAGTCCCTTTAAGTTCAGCTATGTATTTACCACCAATTGCAATAACATCAGGTGTATTAGTAAATTTAAAAGAGCTTATAACCCCAGAAGCGTCAGTAGCTACAGGAATTGCCTCTGAATATTCTTCATATAATATTGGTTTTTTGTTATTTTTTATTTCAAGTGTACTAGAAGTAGTGCCAGGAACAAGGGCAATATGGTCTCTATCTTCTTTTCTTTCATAAATTGTTATAGTCTTAACGTCTCCCGTTGGGTCAGATATTTTTTCATACCAACCTGAATTAGTTCCGTCAATTTTTATAATCTCTTTGTAAAAAACTTCAACTCTACCACGTGTTGAACCTGACAAAGATGCGCCGATGTCTGCAATGTTTACAGATTTTTTAGTAATTACAGGAGTTGAAAGAACGATAATTACGGCAATTCCAACAAGTATAATCAATGCATCTATTAAAGAAAAAGCTTTTTTGTTTTTAAACATAAGACTATATAATGCTCCAAACATAAATCGTATTACTATATATTTTAATTAAACTACACAATTATATCATTTCGCACGAACAAAAACAGTATTTTTACATAACTAAATAATAACCGCTCTTTGTTAATTAAGAGCGGTTATTTGTTTTATGTTGTTTATTGTTACCAAGTGATGATTACAGCACCGTCGCCACCTTTGAGGCTAAGTGGTGCAGGTTTAAAAACATGGTTTTTGTATTTATCAGGATTACTCAATGTAGCTGAGCTAGAATTATATTTTGTTTCAACAACTTGATATCCAACTCCATCTTTCCAATATGAAATATTATACATATTTCTTAACACATCAAGTGCTTCATCACCAGAAATCGTGCCATAACCAGAACCAGCTCTTCCTAAGCCAATACCAACGATTGTTGAGTTTCCTGCAAGCCCTTTGTTTGTTTCAAACAAGCTTTGTTTTGAAGAGGTTTCAATAATTTCTCTTGTTGAATGCGCTCCGCTTTCATTATTGCAACAAGTTGTTGTGGTTGTTGCATTATTTTGAAGTGCACATGTTTGTTGTCCAGCAGATGGTTCAATATAGCACATATCGTATCTTTTTGCTTTTTTCACAACAGTACTATTCGTTCCGCCTTTTAGGTCAAGAATTGTTGAATTTTTCATTTTTACAACAGTTTTTCCTGCTTTTTCAGTTGGAGAAGTTGCGCCTTTTCCCAGTTTGATTTCAATTTGACCGGTAATTTGTGGCACTATTTTATGGTTACTTTCTCCAGGTTTTCCAGCTTCGCTGTATAACAAAGTGTTTGATGCATAAGGCGCAGACCAAATGTAGATATGATTGTATATATTGCCTTGTTTGGTTTGCGACTCACCATCTTTTGGAATGCCGACTTTTCTAAGAGATTCTTTACAAGTATTCTCATCTCCTTTTGCTTCACCATCTTCACCATCCATACCATTTGGCGGAGCAACAGTTGAAGCAAGGCATTGCAATTCTTTGTCAAATTGATATTGCCCTGACGAACAACCATTACCGTAAGAAGCTATTTCTACATCTTGAATATCAGCACAAATCTCCTTTGTAAATGCATATTCAAAATCTTCCACTTCTCCTGTCAACTGAAGATAGTAGCCAAGAGATTTGCCATTTC
>JAZUSV010000151.1:0-7973 GCA_045606885.1 Candidatus Gastranaerophilales bacterium
ATTTAAACACTTAACTTTGTCTTCAGCTTTACCAGATGCAGTTATGACAATAATTTTTGTAGCAAGATTATTTTTTGCAATTATTTTCTTAGTTTCATTCAGAAGAGTATATCCTTCTTGTTCAGTTGAAACAAATAAATCCATAATAACGAATGCATAATTATTTTTAACAAACGTACTTAGTCCACTAAAAATATCTTTTGCAACTTGAACGCTATATCCAAGATTTTTTAACATAATTTTCAATTGATAAGTAACAACACCAATGTCGTCAACAACCAAAATATTGTTTGAAGTAGGATTAAAACCTTCTGGATTCATCATTGATAAATCATCTTGTGGAGTTTTAAGCTTAAAAACAGCGTCAAGCAAAGCTTCATCTGTAATATCTGCTGGAGGAGTTACGTTTGCGATTTTAAATATTTCTTTTAAAATTTCAGCATTTACTTCTACTTTTTTTTCTTCCATTATTCCTCGCTTGTGCTACCTTTTGCTATATCGGTGATTCTAAGCCCAAAATTATCTTCTATAATTACCACTTCACCACGTGCAACTTCGCTTCCATTAGCAAGAAGTTTGATTGGTTCAGATGTTTTATTATCAAGTTCAATTATAGAACCTTTTGTTATATCTAAAACTTTTTTTAAAGAAATGTCTGTTTCGCCCAAAATTGCAGACAATTCAAGTTCAACATCCAATAATAAATTGTAAGTTTTTGAATTTTCAATTCTTTGTGGACGCTCTAAGTTTTCCAATTGTGAAATATCAAGATTTTTTAATTCTTTTGACAACTTTACTCCTTGTCATAATATTGTTGCATTATTTTAACGCAAACTTTGTTCTTAAGTGCCCCTGGAACAACATAAAATTTTCTTTTTTTATTCACACAGGCAATCAACTCTTCGTTTAGTTTTTGATCTAATTTTATTACATCATCAACTTTTAAATCTAAAACTTCATTTATTTCAAGCTTAGCAGTACCAAGTAAAACCTGAACTTCTAATTCTGCTGCTTTAATTTTTTCTAAAGTTTCATTTTTCCCAATTTCATTAGCAACAACATTTGTATGCTGATAAATATATTGAGGGGTTAGTTTTGGAAGGACAGTTTCCAATACAGGATATGGGAAACAGATATTCATCAAACCAAAGTTTTTTTGCCCCAATCTAACTTCAAAAGAAATCAAAGTAACAATTTCGCCACTTGTTGTAATTGGAACAGAATGATAACCGTTTGCCAAAGTCACAAATTCAGACTTAACAGGCAAAATCGTACTCCAAGCTTCTTCTAAAATTTTGATGATTTTTTCTGTAAATTTAATTGTTAATAATTCTTCAATTTGAGTTAATTCTTTTCCTCTGTCGTTAATTGTACCAGCACCACCAAGCATTCTATCTAGCACAACAGCCAAAACTTCAGGGCTCATTCCCATTGAAATTTCACCAGACAATGGATTTAATTTAAAAATCATGTTTTGAATGTGCGAAGGCATTGAACAAACGTATTCTTCATAAGTTAATTGGTCAACTGATATTACATCAATCTCAACTTCCATACGAAGATATGCAGTTAAAATCGTTGCCAAGTGCCTTACATAATCCCTATGGATATCTTGAAGAGCCTTCAAGTGTTCTTTTGAAAACTTATCAGGACGTCTAAAATTATATAATTTACATCCTCTTTTAAATTCATCAGAAACAGGGGCGTCAAGATTATAACTCGCCTCTTCATCCATAATATTGTCAGTTGTTTCTAAATTCTGATTTTCCATCTTAAATAAGCATGCTTTCTTTAACAAAATGATACTATTTGATAATCTTTTTGTCTATCATATCCAAAGAGGATATATTTGCCTTTTCACATCTTGGCTCAGGCATAAAAAATTTCAAAAAATTGTCATTTTTTGGTTTTTTCATATCTTTCGTGCTATTTTTATAATATGTTCACAGGATTAATTGAAAAAATTGCAAAAATTGAAAACATTGCCCTTAATTCTTTAGGTGCAAAAATTTCTTTTAAGGCTGATTTTGACAATGTTAAAATTGGTGATTCTATTGCAATTAACGGCGTTTGCTTAACTATGACATCAATTAATAATAACTTATATTGTGCCGATGTTATGAAAGAAACGCTAAACTTAACCAATCTAAAAAACTTAAAAACAGGTGACGAAATCAATCTTGAACGTGCAATGAAATTATCAGATAGACTTGATGGACACATTGTTTCAGGTCATATTGATACAATTGCCACAGTGAAAAACATTGTTCAAGACGGTTTTTCAAAAAGAATGACTTTTGTTTGCAATACCGATTTAATAATAAAAAAAGGCTCAATTGCAATAAACGGAGTGAGTTTAACCGTAAGCACTGTTGATAAAGCTTCTTTTGAAGTTTCGCTAATTCCTGAAACATTGAAAAATACAAATTTAAAAAATTTAAAAACAGGCGACCAAGTAAACATTGAATATGACATGTTTGCAAAATATATTCAAAAATTCACAAACTCAAAACAAGACTCAAAACTAACGTTTGAATTTTTGAAAGAAAACGGATTTTAATAAAATAAGGAAAATTAGATGTTTAGCTCAATTGAAGATGCTTTAATAGATTATTCAAAAGGTAAAATTGTTATCGTTGTGGATGATGAAAATCGAGAAAACGAAGGCGACATGATTTGCGCTGCCGACTTTGCCACGCCTGAAAATATAAATTATATGGCACAAAACGCACGTGGTTTAATCTGTGTTGCAATAGATAAAACAATTGCACAAAAAATGGAGCTTAATCAAATGGTTGAGCAAAACACAGAATCAATGAAAACAGCGTTCACAGTTTCAATTGATGCCGATGAAAAATTTGGCGTTACAACAGGAATTTCAACCTATGATAGAGCTAAAACAATTGAAGTTTTAATCGACAAAAACTCAAAACCCGCTGATTTAAGACGCCCAGGACACTTGTTCCCTTGCGTTGCTCGTGTCGGTGGTGTATTAGAACGAATTGGACACACAGAAGCAACAGTGGACTTAGCAAAACTGACAAACCTTAGCCCAGCTGGCGTAATGTGTGAAATTATGCAAGAAGATGGTCACATGGCTAGACGTGACTACATTTTAGATTTTGCAAACAAAAACGATATTAAAGTTATTACCGTTGCAGATTTAGTTAAATATCGAATTAAAAGAGAAACTTTAGTTAAAATGGAAGCGAGCGCAAAGCTTCCAACTCAATTTGGCGAATTTGAAATAAAGGGATACAGAAATGTTTTAAATAACGCCGAATATGTTGCGCTAGTTAAAAAAGATGAACCAAATAAAATTCCAATGGTAAGAGTGCATAGCGAATGTTTAACAGGAGACATTTTCCATTCTCTTCGTTGCGATTGCAATTACCAACTTCATAGCGCTCTTAGAATGATAAACAATTATGGACATGGTGCATTGGTTTATATGATAGGTCATGAGGGTCGTGGCATTGGTTTAATCAACAAAATTAAAGCTTACGCCCTGCAAGACAAAGGTCAAGACACCGTTCAGGCCAATGTTTCTTTGGGTTTTGCCCCTGATTTAAGAGATTACGGAATTGGAGCACAAATCATAAGACATTTAGGTTTTAGCAAATTCAATCTTTTGACAAACAACCCAACAAAAATTGTCGGCTTAGAAGGTTATGGTCTAGAAATCAACGAACGTTTACCAATCGAGCCAATTATCAATGAATATAATAAAAAATATATTGAAACAAAAATTGAAAAAATGAACCATTTAATTGGATAAAACAAATGAAAAGTAAAATATGTTTTTATATTCTTTTGATTTTAAGCATAACTTGCTTATTTTGCACTTGGATTAAATTTGAAAACAAAAATTATATAAACGTAATTATTGAAACAAAACTAGAAAATGCCGACGATATTTTATTAAAAATTAATAACGAATATTTCAGTTTTAAACAATTTAACAACGTTTTAAATCAAACAATCAAAAAAAATATCGACTCTCTCGAAGTTTTAATAAATACAAAACACAAGAACAAAATCAAAAATATCGTTGTTTTTAATGACGTAAAAATGCACTATTTTCCAGACTTTTCAGAGTTTGAAAAATCAAAAGAAGAGCTTTGCACATCAAACCAATGCAAAATTTTTGACAAATATGAATTTAAAAAAGAAATCATAAAACCGCACAAAAATAAATTCTATTCTTTTATAAATTCACTATCTCAATTTGATAAAATTTTTTATCCGTTTTTTATTCTTTTATCTTTAACTATTTTTTGTGGACTTAAATTAAACTTGAGTAAATTAATTTTGCCAATTTGCATTTTTATCTTGGCAATTATTTTAAGATTGAGCGACATAAACTCATATCTTCCTTGGGGTGATGAATGTTTTTCGATAGAATTATCACAAACACATCATTCGTTTTTAAATTTATTCAACGACCCAGGAAATCCACCTTTTCACTTCTTTTTACTTAGACTTTTGCAATATTTTACAAATTCTTTTGTAATTTTTAGGCTATCAAGCGTTGCTTTTTCTCTTCTTGCAGGAATTGTTTTATTTTTATTTTTAAAAAAGAATTTTTCACTAAAAAGTGCAAATATAGCTTTATTTTTATATGCAATAAATTTGCCCATAATTTACTATTCACAAGAAATCAGGTGTTATAGCTTAACTGTTTTTTTTGCAACTTTATTTATAACTTTAACTTTTAAAATTCTAGAAAAACCAAAGAAAAAATATTGGATATTTTATGGACTTTTATCAATAATTGCTGTTAATACACATTATTTTCAAATTCTTTTTGTAATTGCAAATTTCTTATATCTTTCTTTTATTTTTATAAAAAACAAAAGAAAAGAAGATTTATTTTGGCTTTTAGGAACAAGCCTTCTGACTTTAATTTCCTTTTTGCCATATTATATTTTAACCGCACATAATCAAGCGCTTTTAAATACCGAATTTAACGCATATTTATCGGAAATCACTTTTGACTTAATTAAAAAATGTATTTATTTTATATTTGGTGGTTTTATCCCATTCCTGTTGTCCATAATATTCTTATTTAAAAACTGCGACACAAAAACAAAACCATTTTACTTGTATTGTTTTTGGACTATTTTTTCAGTTATTTTCTTGGGAATTATTTTATCATTTTTGATTCGTCCTATAATGGCACAAAGATATGTATTATTTTTAATTCCTTACGTATTAATTATTCTATCGTTTATTTTTTCATTTGAATATAAAAAGAAATGGGCGGTTTTATTATTTATGCTATGCATATTGTTAGCACAAAATTATTCAAAAAATTCTTTTGTCAATTTGAGAGAAACAACCACAAAAAGCCACATCGCATTTACAATGTCTCAAAAAAATAGCACTAAAAACAAAAAAGTAATAATGATCTCAAAAGCTTCAGATTCTGCCATAATGAGAGCGTTTAGATATAACCATTTTGAATTAATTACACTTCCAAAACATAATTCATATAAAATTTTAGATGAAAAAATAAAAAAACTAAAAAAAGAAAATAAAAATATAATTATTTTTACTCCATTTTTAGAAAACAACAAACAAAATGCGCTAAACAAAAATTACACTTGTTACTTCAATTCTGCCCTTGATTCATGCATTTGGAAAATTGAATAAAAATCATCCTTTTGTAAGGGTTGCAATTTATTTTTGTGTTATAATTTTATTAAAATCAAACACAAAAAAAGGAGATACATAATGACTTTTAAACCTGGTAAGTGGCAAACGGAAATCAATGTCCGTGACTTCATCCAACAAAACTACACTCCTTACGAAGGAGATGCTAGCTTTTTAGCTGGACCAACTGAAGCAACAACAAAATTATGGGAAAAATGTTGCGAATTATTCCAAAAAGAAAGAGAAAACGGCGGCGTTTTAGATATGGACACTAAAGTAGTATCTACTATCATATCTCACGGCGCAGGCTACATTGATAAAGATTTAGAAACTATCGTTGGTGTACAAACTGACGCACCTTTGAAACGTTCTATGCAACCATTTGGTGGTATCAGAATGGCTGAAACAGCTTGCAAATCTTATGGTTACGAAGTTGACCCAGAAGTTTCTGAAATCTTCACAAAATACAGAAAAACTCACAACCAAGGTGTTTTTGACGCTTATACTCCAGAAATGAGAGCAGCAAGACACTCAGCAATCATCACAGGTCTTCCAGATGCTTATGGTCGTGGCCGTATCATTGGTGACTATAGAAGAATTGCTCTATATGGTATCAACAGATTAATTGAAGACAAAAAAGCTCAATTAACTTCTCTTGAAGCTGAAATGACAGCAGAAAGAATTCAATTAAGAGAAGAAATCTCTGAACAAATCAGAGCTCTTCAAGAAATGGCTGAATTAGGTAGAATTTATGGTTTTGACATTACTCAACCAGCTCAAAACACTAAAGAAGCTATTCAATGGTTATATTTTGGTTACTTATCAGCAGTTAAAGAACAAAACGGTGCTGCTATGAGTATCGGTAGAACTTCAACATTCTTAGATATCTACATTGAAAGAGACTTGAAAAACAGAACATTCAATGAAGAACAAATCCAAGAAATGATTGACCATTTCATTATGAAATTAAGACTTGTAAGATTTGCAAGAACTCCTGAATATAATTCATTATTCACAGGTGATCCAACTTGGGTAACTGAATCAATCGGCGGTATGGGTATTGATGGTCGTTCAATGGTTACAAAGAACTCATTTAGATACCTACACACATTAGAAAACCTAGGCGCTGCACCTGAACCAAACTTAACTGTTCTTTGGTCAAAAAGATTACCAAGAGCATTTAAAGAATATTGTGCACATATTTCAATCAAAACTTCATCTATTCAATATGAAAACGATGATATGATGAGACAAACACACGGTGACGATTACGCTATCGCTTGTTGTGTATCATCAATGGTTGTTGGTAAAGAAATGCAATTCTTCGGCGCTCGTGCTAACTTAGCAAAATGTTTACTATATGCTATTAACGGCGGTGTAGATGAAAGATTAAAAGAACAAATTGGTCCAAGATATGCACCAATTACTTCTGAATACCTAAACTATGACGAAGTTATGGCAAGATTTGAAGGCATGATGGAATGGCTTGCAGGCCTATATGTTAACACATTGAATGTAATTCACTACATGCACGATAAATATTGCTACGAAAGATCTCAAATGGCTTTACATGATAGAGATGTAAAACGTTACTTCGCTACAGGTATCGCTGGTTTATCAGTTGTTGCTGACTCATTATCTGCTATTAAATATGCAAAAGTTAAAGCAATCAGAGATGAAGACGGTATCGTTGTAGATTACGCAACAGAAGGCGAATTCCGTAAATATGGTAACAACCATGATAGAGTTGAATCAATTGCAGTTGAATTAGTTTCTAAATTTATGAATATGATTAGAAAACATCATACATACAGAAACTCAATCCCTACAATGTCAATTTTAACAATCACATCTAACGTTGTATATGGTAAAAAGACAGGTAACACTCCTGACGGAAGAAAAATGGGTGTTCCATTAGCACCTGGTGCTAATCCAATGCATGGCAGAGACACAAATGGTGCAGTTGCGTCATTAGCTTCTGTTGCTAAATTACCATTTGATGATGCTCAAGACGGTATCTCAAACACATTCTCAATCATTCCTAACGCATTAGGTAAAGATGAAGTATTTATGGGCGACCTTGATATTCAACTTGATTGCGGATGTGCAACTGGATGTTGTTGCTAATGAAATAATTTGTTATTCCGAGCATAGCGAAGAATGACGGCAAAAAAGTCATACTGAGGCATCAGCCGAAGTATCTTTACCAAAGCAACACAAAAGTTTCTTCGCAACGCTTTGAACGACAACTATACAGTCATTTTGAGGGTGAAAACCCGAAGAATCTCAAGAAAAACAGAATAAGATTCATCAAGTCG
>JAZUSV010000152.1:0-5606 GCA_045606885.1 Candidatus Gastranaerophilales bacterium
TGCTTGATGAGGCAATTTCTCTTGAATTTGAAGCTGATTCTTCTTATTTTTCTAATTCTGTAATGAGTGTAGATTTATCTGCCTCAGGCGCAGATTTGTGTGTTGCTAAACTTTTTGTTCAACAAAATCAAACTGTTTGGGCTGAAGTTCAAACGCAAAGTTGGTCACAAGCTGACACAGACATCACAAAAGGAAAAATAATCAGCCTTTATTCAACTTGGAGTCCAAAACTTTTAATCATGGATGCAGATGGTCTTGGTTATCCAATTTGGGTTAGCATTCAAAAAATTATAAATAACGCCATTGGTTTTCGTGGCGCAAAAAAACCTTATTCAAGATATGCGCTTAATGCGAGAGCTGACGGATATCTTGCTCTTAGAGATTATATTGATAAAAAATATCTAAAATTAACTGATAAAAATGCAATTCGTCAATTGGAATATATTAAAAAAATCTACAAGCCAAATGGATTAATTGCTATACAAGACAAAAAAGAAATTCGAAAAATTCACTCTGAAAGCCCTGATTTTGCTGATTGCACCATGATGGCTTTGTATGCAATTAATTATTGTCTTGGAACTTATTTTTCTTCTTGTCAAAGTTTTGAAACATTCGTTGAAACTGATTTTGATGTGTTTGAGTAAAGAAAGGAGTATTATATGTGTTTTACAAAATCTTCCAACATTGTGGTTGCACCCCAAGATCCTGTTGTTCGCCATGAAGCCAATGCTTCTATGACTAAAAATTCCAAAAATAATGTTATTGAAAGTGGGTTTAAAGAAAACATCAAAACATCTGCCCTTGGATTGCAAGATGAAACAATGAAAGATAAAAAAACTTTATTAGGAGAATAAAATGACCTTTTATAGTGTTGAATATTTTCAAAAACGTGCAAAAGAAATGGAAGACGTTTTTAATATTATTAAACCAGATTTGCAAGAATTAGCAGATTATTTTTTACCTCGTAGTGTCCAATTTCTTGCAAGAAATTCAAGAAAACCTGTTGTAAAAAATAAAAAAATAATTGATTCAACCCCTTTGATTGCTCTTCGTAATTTTTCTTCAGGAATGATGTCTGGCGCTACAAGCCCTACTAATCGTTGGTTTAAAACAATATTTTCAAATAATGACTTTTCAAATGATTACTATTTAAGAAATTGGTGCGCTAAGCAAGAAGAATTAACAAGAAGGATTTTGTATAGTTCTAATTTTTATCAATGTTTACCTGAAATCTATAAACAACTTGGCGTTTTTGGCTTTAGTGCAATTGGAATTGAGCCAGATTTTGAAAATGTAGTTAATTTTAAGCTTCTACCAATAGGCTCTTATTACTATTCTCGTAATTCAAATGGTAAAATTGATTCTTTTTGTCGAATTTATATGGAAACGGCAAAAAATATAGTTGAAAAATTTGGCTCAAATTGTCCATTGGAAATTTTGGACTGCGCAAAACAAAATCCTCTAAAACAGTTTGAGCTAATGCATTTTGTTGAAAAGAATAAGTACTATAAAGAGAAGCATCTTAGCTCAAAATTTGCAAAATATGTTTCTGTGGTGATTTTAAATTCTAAGAATGAATTTTTATCTATTAAAGGTTTTTCAAAATTTCCTTATGTGGTGTTTGAGTCTTGTCCGCCACTAGAAACTGATTATCCGCAAGATTCTCCAGGAATTAATGCAATTGCGGATGTTAAGCAATTAATGACAATGGTTAAAGAATATGCAAAAGCAGTCAAGAAAATCGTTTGTCCAACATATAAGGGTCCTGCTAGTTTAAAAAACAAAAAATTAGCAGATGTTCCGGGTGCTTATATTGAAGAAGATGAAAATGGTAGAGGTATTAGCCCTGTATACGAAGTAAATCCAAAAGTATTGGAGTTGAAACAAGAAAAAGATGAGCTTAAACAACTTATCAAAGAGCATTTTTATAATGATTTGTTTGCGATGATTTTATCAACTGCTCAAAGAGGACGCACTGCAACTGAGGTTAACGAGCTTAAGGAAGAAAAAATGGTTCTTTTATCTCCTTTGCTTGAGCAAATTCATAGTGCCTTAAGGCAAATTTTAAATTGGATATGTGATGAGCAAATAAAAGTTGGGATAATTGAACCACTGAAGCCTGAATATAACAATTTTCGTTTTGAAGTTGAATTTGTATCAAGTCTTGCTCAAGCTCAAAAAGTTTCTAATATTTCAAGTATGGAAAGATTTACAACTTTTGTTTCTAATATGGCGAATGCTATTGATCCTGTTCTTAAATCCAAATTAAACGGTGAAAAAATAATTGAAGATTACGCTGCTTGTGCAAATATTAGTCCAAATCAAATTGTACCTTCTTATGAACTTGATAAAATTAGGGCTGATTTGAAAAAAGCACAAGAACAACAGACTCAAATTTCTGCCTTAAAAGAAGGAAGTCAAATCATACAAAATATGGGCGGAGTTGATTCTTATGGTTCAGATTTACTGTCTCGTTTTGGCATAGTTTAAGAGGAGCTATTATGTTTAAAAATGCCCTAAATAGCGTTGCTTGTGTTGAATTTGTTAATAAAATTGATTCTTTGGCTAATGAATTGTTATTTTCGCAAAATGGTTTTATTTATTTAAAATCCAAAAATGCGTTTATTTCTCGCCAATTTTTTATTGATAAATTTTTATATGAAGCAAATAAGCTTAAAAACGAACTAAATTTTTCTGATTCTAATAACTATATTGCAACCGTAAAGAAGCGATTTGAAGTCATTTTGAATAAGCATTGCAGTTCTCAATTTTATATTTGGGCTTATGATGTTTTTGATGAATTTGTTGAAAATTCTCTTTTTTCACTATCTTTAAACAAGAAAAATGTAGATTTTATACGTTTAAAATTGTCAAATGCGCTTGATTGGTTTGCTTCTGTTGTAAAACTTAATGATGATAAAAAGACAATTATTAAAAAACAAATCGAAAATAAATTATCAAGCACCTTGAATTCAAGCGATATGGATTATTATCCTAAGCAAATTGAAGATATAACAAATCCAAATGATTTTATTAAAATTTGGGAATTAATTTGTGATGATATTTCAAATGTTGCTAATATTGATTTGCTTTCGGATGAATTTAAACTATCTCAAGATGATGTAAAATATTTTCAAAATTTTCAAAATAAACTAAATGGTCACAAAAGGACATCGCTTTGCGATGAAATAATGTTGATTAATACTGCGATAGAATATTTAAAAATTGCAGATAATGCTGATAAATATGAGTTTATTAAATCTTTGAATAATGATTTTATTAATCATTTGGAAGCAAACAAAATTTTAAACGAAGAGGATAAAATTAAACTTGTAAAAAGAAGAATATCGCTCTTTAGCGATAAAAAGAGCGATACATCTAATTATTACAAAAAACTTATTTCTTCTTTGAATGAGTAATTTGGCAAATATCTTTGTTTACTAGATATTTTTGAAAAACTTCACCGTTTGTTGTTAATTTTGCTTCAAAGATTGGATTTTTGTTGATTTCGTTATGTAGCTCCGCATAAAATCTATCCATTGAATTGGAAATAAATTCCATTTGTCCTTTTTTGAATGTACAAGTTAACAACATATAGTCGTCATCTTGGTATATTTTTTCTTTGTATGTACAACTATTGTTAAAGTTTTTTTTCAACGTGATTAAAATATTAAAAACTTCGTTGTTGTGTTTAACGCTGCCTTCTTGACGGTATGTATCGCAATTTAAAATTGCTTTTGAAAAGTTTGTTTTTGGAAATGCACTTGCAAATACCGTTGTGCAGATTAACAAAAGTAGGCTTAAAACTAAAAATATTTTTTTCATAAGTAAACTCTCCCAATGATTAAATTATAACACACAGAAAGGATAATTATGCAAGAACAATTAAACAATTACTTAAAATTGGGTAATATTAAAGATTTCACTCCGTTTGGAAAACCTGACAAATACGACTATTCCAAATATTCTTCTCTAGATGAGTTTGCATGGGATGAAGAATTAATGAATAAATTATCCCCATTGGCTCAGAAATTAGATTTATCCCAAGAATCTCTCGAAGCTTTGTTAGACATTGCTCTTGAAATGTCGCAAAAACAAAAAGCTATGTATGAAAAAGATGAAAATCAAAAATATTTAGATAGCGTTTCAAATTATAACAAACTATTTTTGCAAGATTGCGAGCTACCAAAAGCTAATTCTTCTGAAATGAAGAAATATTTAGAAATTGCTAATTGTGCGTACAGTGACTTTGTTTCACCTCAATTAAAAGAAACATTTGAAAAAACGGGTCTTGTTTATCACCCTGAATTAATAAAAATGTTCTACAAAATAGGTGAATTGTCACAAGAGGATAATTTATCCCACTGTGGAGCGCCAACTGTTGAAGAATTAACACCTGCTCAAATCTTGTACGGTACAAATAAATAGGAGGAATTATGTCTATTATTGGAAACACTTATATCACTTTAAAAGACAAACTTGCTCAAACCGAAAATGGCAAAGCGGCAAGTGCAATTGTTGATTTATTGGCTCAATCAAACTCTTTAATTGAAGATGCTGTTGTTAGAGAATGTAACGAAGGTTCAACTCACAAAACAACAGTTAGAAATGGTTTACCCGAAGTAGAATTTAGAAAATTCTACCAAGGTGTGAATTGCTCAAAAGGCGAATACACGCAAATTACAGATACAACAGGAATGCTTGAAGTTTATTCTCAGGTTGATAAGTCTTTAGCGGATTTAGAAGGTGATACACAACAGTTTAGAATGAATGAAGCACAAGCATTTTTGGAATCTATGAACAACACTGTTCAACAAAATATTTTCTATGGTTCTAAAGCAACTAATCCTGCAGGTTTTGATGGTTTAGCTCCTCGATACAATAAACTTTCAGATGATAAAAATTCGATTGGTTATAGAGTAATTGACGCTGGAGGCTCAGGTAACACAAACACTTCAATTTGGTTTGTAACTTGGGGTGATTTACATACACATCTTTTATATCCAAAAGGTTCAACAGCAGGACTTGTTCATACTGACAAAGGTGCGCAAACTGCAACTGATAGTAATGGAAATATGTATGAAGTTTACCGTGATCATTTCAAATGGGATATTGGTATGACTGTCAGAGATTTTCGCTCTACTTGCAGAATTGCCAATATTGATGTTGATGAGCTTGAAGGCGAAAATGCACCAGATTTAATCAAATTGATGGTTCAAGCATATCATCGAGTAAATCGTTTTGCTAAAACAGGTAAAACTGTAATTTATTGTAACGATACAATTCAAACTTACCTTCATTTCCAAGCAATGAATAAGTCAAATGTTAAACTTTCAATTGACGAAATGGCAGGAAAACCAATTGTTACTTTCTTGGGCATTCCTGTTAAATGTGCTGATCAAATTAGAAACGACGAAAAAGCTGTTTCTTAGTTAAGGAGAAAAGAATGTTATTAGATACTCAAAATTTGTTTTCAGATAATCAAGAAATTACTTCAGGTACAATATATTCTCAAAATATAATCTATTTTGGCAAAAATGATGTTTCATTTGCACCTGTAATTGTTCAAGCAGTGACAGATTTTTCTAATTTGTCTGCTTTATCTG
>JAZUSV010000153.1:0-3642 GCA_045606885.1 Candidatus Gastranaerophilales bacterium
AATCGCAATTTTACGCTCTCCTCAAGGGTGTCAGTGGGACAGAGAACAAACCCATCAATCAATTAGGCAAAATATGCTTGAAGAAGCTTACGAAGCAGCAGAAGCCATTGACGAAAACAATATGGAACACCTAAAAGAAGAGCTTGGAGATGTTCTTTTGCAAGTTGTATTGCAATCACAAATTGCAAAAGACAACAATGAATTCGACATTCAAGACGTTGCAAAAGCGCTGAACGACAAATTAATTCATCGCCACCCTCACGTTTTTGGTGAAGTAAAAACAAATGACACTAAAAAAATTCTTGAAAATTGGGAAAAACTAAAACTCGAAGAAAAGAAAGATAGAAAAAGAACGCTAGACGGCATTCCCAATCTGCCAGCTCTTTTAAAAGCAATGAAAATATCTAAAAAAGCTGTTAGAGCAGGTTTTGAATGGCAAAATTATCAACAGCTTTTAGATTGTTTTTATTCTGAAATTAAAGAATTTCAACAAGCCCAAAGTTTTGAAGAAAAAGAAGACGAATTTGGAGATATTTTATTTGCGCTGGTAAATATTGCCCGTTGGAATAAAATTGACCCAGAAGTAGCACTATCAAAAGCAAATCAAAAGTTCACAAAAAGATTTAACAAGCTTGAAGAATTATGCAATAAACCATTGAATGAATTGACTTTTGAAGAATATGATAAATTATGGCGTGAAGCTAAAAAATTGACCAAATAAGCAATTGTGATATCATAAAAACATACAGAGATGTGTCCGAGTGGTTTAAGGTGCAGTCCTGGAACGACTGTGCGGGGGCGACTCCGCCAAGGGTTCGAATCCCTTCATCTCTGTTTTTTGTTTTATCCTATGTACTTTGGCACATATCTTGGTTGGTTAGCTCGAACAAATTCATCCCAAATTTTTTCACTTTTTAAAAGAAGAAAATTCGCAAAATCTCTTTTGCAATGCAAAATGTTTATATAGCTTTTTTCATCACCAAAAAAAGTCAAACCTAAATTCTTTAAAAAGAAGGGAATGTGTTCTCCGCCTTGCAAATCAAAATTACCTATCGCTACAAGGGTTTTTTCGTCCAATTTTTCATTCAATTTCCAAGAGGCACTCGCAAGATTTTCGCTTGTTAAATATTTCCAAAAATTTCTCGCCAGAACAACGTTGTTTTCATCTTTTTTAATTTCATCTAATCCTGAGGTGATATTTTTTTCTTCAAAAATGATATATTTTCTAAGAATTTCTTTTGGAGCAAGAAGAATTTGCTGTTCACTCAATTCGGTTACATCAAAATATTTTTTCACATTTCCATTTTTTATTCTTTTTCTTAGCTGATACATATCCTCGGTATTAGCACAAATTCTACCAGAACTTGCCATTCTAATAATTTCTGGGTCAACATCACTTGCTTTAATAGGAAAAAATCTTTGCGCTTTCCTTTCTCCCAACTGTTCAATCAATGAAATAACTAAAGAAAAAGCTTCAGACCCGTCCGAACAAGCAAAATCATAAATATTTACCTTTCCTTTTGGAAATTGTTTTTCTAATATCGCGCCAATCCTATCCCATGGAAAATCTTTTCTAAAAAAACTTGTCGAATTAGACGAAACCATTCGAACATCTGATTTTGGGCTAAAAGAAACTGTTTTCTGCAAAGCTTTATCGAACTTAGGTAACACAAAAATACCTTCCGAATCGCTTATATATGTTGTTCTTGTTGTTGATGAAAACGACGGATTATAATTTTTATAAGAGGTTATTGAAGATATTTTCATGAGCAATGTATCCCATAAGGCAATTTGTAGTCTTTGTAATCTTTTTCAACCTGTTTTAACCAAGCTTTTTCGTCATTTAAAAATTTTGAACCAGCATTATCGTCATCAATCCTTAAAAGATTATCAAGGTTTGCAAACGGAACGTAATCAACAGAATAAAAACCTAAATTTCGCAAAAAATTTGGCATTATTGTAATTGATTGTGATTGCCCAAATCTATTCAACTTTTCTTTATCAAATTCTCCAATGAGAATTCTTGAAGTTTTATCAATACTTTTTCTTAATTTCATTGAAGCTTGGGCCAATTCTTGCGCAGATAAATATCTCCAAAAATTGCGAACTAGCAGTAAAGAATTGCTCTTTTCAACTTCATCCAAACCTTCTTCTATTGATTTACACTCAAATATAACATTTTTTGTCAAAACTTCTTTTGGATGCAATACATAACAAAAATCATTGTTACCATTTATTTTTTCAACTTCAAAATAATCGTTAATTGTTTTTGGTTTTGGTATTATTTCAACAATTTTTTTATAATCATAATCCGTTGCTTTTAAATTGCCCTTTTTGGCTTCTTCGATGATTTGCGGGTCAATATCTGAAGCATGTATTGGGAAAAATCTTTGCGCACCTTCTTCACCTAAATTATTAATCAAACTCAACATCAAAGAATATGTTTCAGACCCGTCAGAACAAGCAAAATTGTACACATTTACCTTATCAGAACTAAATTGTCTGTTTAAATAATTTCCCAATGTATCCCAAGACAAGTCACTTCTTAAAAAATAAGTTCGATTAGAATAAACCATTTTAGTTGAATCATTGTCGTCACTAAAATTATCACAATAAGGCGAATAATCAGGCAAAGAATATCGACCATCAAGCCTATCAAAATAAACTGTGCGATTTGTCGAAGTAAAGTTTTGTTTATAATTATTTTTAAATACAATTGGAGAAATGCGCATATTAATATAACGCAGCTAAATTTATTTATTTGCTCCAATTATATCTCGTATAACCTCACTTGCAATAATTAAACCAGCAACAGACGGAACAAAAGAAATTGAACTTGGTGTTCTTGAATTATTTTTTATAGGCTCTTCTTTTGAAAATAAAACTTTTAAATTTTTTATTCCTCTTTTTTTAAGCTCAACTCTCATAACTCTTGCTAATGGACAAACGGAGGTTTTAGAAATATCAGCTATTTCAAACCTAGTCGGATTAAGTTTATTTCCTGTTCCCATTGAAGAAATTATAGAAACATTGTTCTTTTTGCAAATTTCAACCAACAATAATTTTGATTTTACGCTATCAATAGCATCAACTACATAGTCATATTTTGCAAAATCAAACTCGTCGCATGTATTTTCATCAAAAAAAACTTTAAAAGAATTGATTTTAATATCAGGATTAATATCTCTTGCACGCTCACACATAACATCAACTTTATATTTTCCAATAGTTGAATTAAGGGCGACGATTTGACGATTTATATTTGTCGAATTAACAGTATCATTATCAATTATATCAATTTCACCAACACCAGCTCTAACAAGTGCTTCGATAACATATCCACCAACTCCGCCAACTCCAAAAACAGCAACTTTTGAATTTTGCAATTTTTCTAGCGCAATTTCTCCTATTAATTCTTTTGTTCTTGCAAACATTTTATATTCCAAAAAACTTTCTAGTATTTATTTGCGGATTAATTTTAAGCAACAATGTTTTAGCTAAAAATAAAGAAGCCAATGACACAAGTGCAACCGCTACAAATCTTGCCAATACTATTGCAATTGTTGTTAAATAATCACCATTCAAAACAGGTGCAACGGTTGGAAGAGAAAATATTTGATTATATGCAAAAAACCAATACCA
>JAZUSV010000154.1:0-4193 GCA_045606885.1 Candidatus Gastranaerophilales bacterium
CACGTGCTACACAACATTTTTCTTCAATTTCTGAAGTAAGTTCTATACGAGCCATTTGACCTCCTTTTATACTAACAAATTTATATTTTTAATTTTATTACAAACAAAATTTAAATGCTAATAAAAATATGCTATAATCACTAAGTATTTTGAAGGAGAAGTAAATTGAAACACGAAACTAAATGTTTGCATTCAGGATATAAACCACAAAATGGCGGACCAGGAGTCATGCCAATTTATCAAAGCACTACGTTTCGTTTTGATACAACAGATGAAATAGCAGCTGTTTTTGATGACCCAACCAAAGCTCACATCTACTCAAGATTTACAAACCCAACAGTAGATTGTGTTGAGAAAAAAATTGCAGACTTAGAAGGCGGAGTTGCCGCAATGTGCACAACATCAGGTCAAGCGGCTAGTTTAATTTCGATTTTAAATATCGCTTCAGCAGGCGATAGAATTTTATCCACAAGTGCCATATACGGTGGAACAGTTAATTTATTCGCAGTTACGATGAAAAAATTTGGAATAACTGTAGATTTTGTAGATGTTGACGCGGATGAAGATGAAATTCAAAAACTAATTCAGCCAAACACAAGAGCGATTTTTGGTGAAACTTTAACAAATCCAAGCTTGCAAGTTTTAGATATTGAAAAATTCTCATCTATTGCACACAAAAACGGCATACCGCTAATCATAGATAATACTTTTCCAACTCCAATTTTATGTAAACCAATTGAATTTGGTGCAGATATTGTAATTCATTCAACAACAAAATATATGGATGGTCATGCTCTTCAAGTTGGCGGGGTTATTGTAGATAGCGGTAAATTTAATTGGGCAAACGGAAAATTTCCAGAATTTACTGAAGTTGACGATTCTTATCATGGAATGATTTACACAAAAGATTATCCAGCGTGCCCTTATATAATTAAAGCTCGTGCTCAATTGATGAGAGATTTTGGATGTTACCCATCAGGAATGAGCGGATTTTTACTAAATCTTGGACTTGAAACTTTAGCTTTAAGAATGGAAAGATATTGCGAAAATGGATTAAAATTAGCTAAATTTTTTGAAAATCATCCTAAAATTGAAGCAGTAAACTACCCAGGACTTGAAAATAATAAATATCATGCATTAGCTAAAAAATATCTTCCAAAAGGGACTTCAGGCGTTATGAGCATAACAATCAAAGGCGGAAAACAAGAAGCTGTCAAATTTATGGACAAACTTCAAATGGCTTCAAAAGAAGTTCACGTGGCCGATATTAGAACTTGTGTGCTTCATCCTGCAAGCGCTACTCATAGACAATTAACAGACGAACAACTTGTTGCCTGCGGAATAAATCCTGGAATGGTAAGAGTTTCTTGCGGATTAGAAAACATTGAAGATATAATCAAAGATTTTGAACAAGCGCTTAGCTAAAAAACCTCGGATTTTCCGAGGTTTTTTATTAGTTGAAGATAGACCATGGGGCTGACACTTCAATATTTAATCTACCAATCGTCCATCTTCATGCCATTCTCTTTGGGTTCCGTCCGGCAAAATCTCATAGTTCATTTGTCCATTTTCATACCATTCTCTTTTGGTTCCGTCCGGCAAAATCTCATAGCTCATTTGTCCATTTCCATACCATTGTCTTTGGGTTCTGTCCGGCAAATTCTCATAGCTCATTTGTCCATTTTCATACCATTGTCTATCGGTTCCGTCCGGCAAATTCTCATAGCTCATTTGTCCATTTTCATGCCATCCTCTTTTGGTTCCGTCCGGCAGAACCTCGCTATACATTTGTCCATTAGCATACCATCCTCTTTTGGTTCCGTCTGATAATTCTTGACTCAACATTTTGCCATCGTCAAATGAGAAAACGTCAACTTCACCATTCGGATTTACTTTTACTACTTTGTCTTTACTTACTTCACAAGTGCTTCTTTGCACTCCGTCTACCGTTTCTTGAGTTATGCGTACTTTTTGTTTGCCGTCGTACCTAGAATACTTCTTAACAAAATTGCCTTTTTCTAAACTTCCGGCACCTGTTTTAGGATTAATATTTTTAGATGATTTTAAAAGTACGCCATCTTCGTATTCTAATAAAAATTTATCACCCTTTTTATTAACATGTTCTGCAACACCTGTGAAAAGTTCGTCGCCTTTCATTGCAATGCCTTTGTTAAATTTTAAGTCAGCAACTTGTGTAGCTTTTGGTAATTTTCCTTTTTTAATCGCCAAAGCCGCAACAGCAACTGATGCAGCTGCTGCAGCTCCTGCTGCTAATAATTTTTTACCGTTTTTCTTTTGCTCCGGTGTTTTTTGCGAAACATCTTTCGTCTCATGTTTGTTAGTAAAACTAGTATTGCTAACTTGTGATAAACCTGTAACGTCCATAATACATTCCTTCATTAACTATATTTTTAATTAAAATTATTTTTATTTTTTTATTGATATCTAAAGATATCAATGTTACGAAAAATTTACAAAAAAAACAATATTAATTAATGAATATAGCAAGCAAATTCTTAATCTGAGAAATATAAAAAAGGCACAATGTTGAAGCAATTAATAATGCCGGACCAAAAGGCATTAGGCTAAATTTTTCTTCGCCTTGTTTTGTTTCGTCATCTTTTTTTGCTTTAATTTCGGCAATAATATTTTTTAGCGACCAAATACAACCGCTCAAAATAAAAATTATAAAACCAAGAAAAGAAAGTCCTTCTTGAAATAATTTAAAATAATTATTAACACCAACCAAAACAAGCGAAACAAAAACAAATAGATAAGAAACTGCTAGTCTATTTTTATTTTGTTTAATTGAATTTATAATCATTATAGGAATAGCGCAAAGCGTTTGAATTACGATACTCATCAAAAAAATTAAAAGCATAACTTTATATCCAAACATTGCGCCTATACCAAGTGCAATTAAGCTATCGCCTTCACCAAACATTCGACAACCGCACAAAAGTTGCCCAATTCTTGCAAAAATTTCAAACAATAAAAAGCCAAAAGCAGCACCGATTAAACCTTGGATGATATTTATTTCACCAAGATTTAAAAAAGAGTACAAAAGTCCAACTCCAAGTAAAATATATGCATGGATATCAATAATCACGGTTTCTTTAAAATCAGTTGCACTCATAACGATAAATAAAGATAAAATCACCCAAGCAAAAAGCAATTTTAAAGTTAAACCAAATGCAAAATAACTTGCAACAAAGGAAAGTGCAGTAACAAATTCCACCAAAGGATATTGAAAGCTTATTTTTTCATCACAAAAAGCGCATTTTCCCCTTAAAAATATGTATGATAAAAGTGGTATATTCATATACCACTTTAAATTATTTTTACAATTTGGACAGTGCGAACGTTTTAAAACAACATCCTCGCCTTTTAACCCTCTTAAAATTGCAACATTCAAAAAAGAACCAATGCAAAGCCCAATAATAAAAACATAAGTTACTATAAAGCCAATTGGCAATAGTTTTATGTTACTCATATTGTTTTAAACCTTTTTTTGAAATGATTTCAAAAAGTTTTTGAATTGATTTTTTAAGCTTTCTTGAAACTTGCATTTGAGAAATATTTAATTTTTCAGAAATTTCTCTTTGATTTAACCCCTCGTAATAATTTAAAATTACGAGTTGCTGTTCAACAGGGTCAAGTCTTTTGATTGCATCATCTAAAATAATTCGATTTTCGTAACTATTAAAAGCTTCGCTTTGACTTTCATCTTCAATTTTTTCAACTAATGAAATAGAATTTTCATCTCCGCCAATAATTTGGTCAATTGAAATTGTTGTAGTACGTCTATCCAAATTATTACATTCTTCAACTTTTTCCTGTGGCATTTGAAGAGCTTCAGCAATATCTTTATCTGTTGGAGTTGTGCCTAATTTTTCGGTTAATTCCAATGTAAGCTTATGCACCCTGAATGATAACTCTTTAATTTCACGAGGAGCACGAATAATTGTCGTTTTATCTCTTAAATAATGACGAATTTCACCTGTTATAAGGTACGTTGCATAAGATTTGAAATTTTTAGAAATTTCAGGATTATATAAATCAACAGCTTTAATTAAACCCAAAGAACCAACTTGAGTGATGTCTTCCACAGGGTCAGTACAACGACGAGCTAAAGAACGAGCAACCTTTTTTACTATTGGCATACAAGCTAAAACAACTAGTTCTTTTAATTT
>JAZUSV010000155.1:0-5815 GCA_045606885.1 Candidatus Gastranaerophilales bacterium
TGAATTTATTAAACAAGTAATTAAAAAATTAAATCAATATGTTCCTGAAGTTGAAATGATGACAGCTGGAGAATACTTAAAAGCTCATCCACCAACAGAAGCAATTCAAATCCCAGAATCTTCTTGGGGTCAAGGCGGACACTTCTGGGTATGGCAAAACCATTTAACAGAATGGATGTGGCCAATTATCCATGCAACTGAAAAACGTATTGTTGATATTGTTTCAAAATTTGAAACAGTTCCATCTGATAAATTGATGTTAAGAGCGCTAAATCAATTAGCAAGAGAAGAGCTTCTTCTTCAATCTTCAGATTGGCCATTCTTAATTACAACATGGCAAGCTAAAGATTATGCGACAGATAGATTTAGAGAACACGTTGAAAGATTTGATACAATTGCTGATATGATTGAAGCTGGTCATATTGACGAAGCGAAGCTTTCAGAAATTGAATCAATCGACAATTGTTTTGCTGATATTGATTATAGAGTTTATTCTTCAATTGAAGAAGGTTTACTTCCTCAACAATCAACCAAACTTGCTCCTTTATATGAAGGTAGAGTTGAACAGTTTGCAGCAATTAATAAAAAATAGAAATTAAGTTAATAATCTAAAAAGCTCCCTTTTGGGAGCTTTTTTGTTGTCTCTCAACGCTGACGAGACTAAATTATTGGAAATAACCGAAGCTTTCAACTGCTGTTTCTATAAATCCGTCTATCATTTCGCCATCTGCTTCAACTGCTTCTAGTTGAGTTTCTAGCATATCGTTTTCAAGATTTATTTCTTCTTCTTTTTGTGCAATTGCTTCTTCAACTGCTTCGATTTCTGCTTCTTCTTCGTCTTTTAATTCTTTTAATTCGTTGATTAAATCTTCGTATTCAAGTCTAGATTCTTTTTTGTCTAAACCTTCGATTTCGTTTCTAATTCTTTCTTTTTCAGGGGCGTAGTTGTTTTGAATGTCTTGAATTGCGTTGCTTGCATATTTTTGCAACAAACGTAAAAGCATTGAGTTTTCAGTCATCTGATTTGTCAGATCTTCTGATCTCGCAGTGTTTAAATATTCAGCTAATTGTGCGCTAGATAGTCCCATACATTAATAAAGTATTTTTCGGGATGAGTATTTCAAAAGTATATACTTTTGTTACATTTCTTAACAAGATTATAAGTCAAATTTGATAAGTTTATTTGTGTCTTGTTCTGTAACATAAAGTCGATTTAAATTGTTATCGTAAATTAAACAATATGGCTTTTGAACATCTGCAAAAATTGAAGGCGAACCCTCTTGGGTTATTTTAATAATATTGTTTGCGCTGTAGTTTGCAACATAGATGTTGTTTTCTTTGTCAATTGCTAAGCCAATAGGTCCTTGAATAAGGTTTGTTTTTGGCAGAGATTCTTTTTTACCGAAAGTTGAAATTTTATATATTCTGTTTTCTAAAAAGCTTGCAACGAAAACATTGCCACCGTTATCAATTGCGACACCTGAAGGCGCAGAAAATTCGCCAAGTGCGATTGCTTGCGCTTTTCCTTCAGAGTTTATTAGGCTCTGGTGTGCGTTCATTTTCTTTTCAAGGTTTAGTTCATCTTGCCTTTTTTCAATTTTTTCAATTAAAAGTTTGGCAGAATCATACTGAGGTGAATTTACACTGATTGCTTTTAAGCTTTCGTATGATTTAGATAGTAGACCTTTTTTATAATATGTTTTTCCAAGATTGTAAAGGTTTTCAGGGTCATCTGGTTTAATTTTTGCTATTTCTTCTAATGATTTTAGAGCTTCGTCATTTTTATTAATAGACATCAAGATTTGAGCCAAATTATAATGCGCTTCATAAAAATCAGATTTTAATTTGATAGCTTTTTCAAAATAATCTATTGATTTATTTATGTTGTCTTGTTGATATAAATCTATTGCTTCGTTGTAGTATGTTGCTGCTTGTTCTAAAGTTTTTTCAAGGTCGTCTTGATTTTCTTCGCAAAAAGCGCAACTACCCATCAATGAAAATAATGTTAAAAATGAAATTAATGCTTTCTTGTTCATGATATTATTATATAGCAAAATATATAAAAAAGGGAAATTAATTTGTTAATTTTAGGTATTGAATCAAGTTGTGATGAAACCGCTGCGGCTATTGTTAAAGACGGCAGAGAGGTTTTGGCAAACGTTGTTTCAAGTCAAATTAAAATCCATGAAAAATTTGGCGGAGTAGTTCCTGAGGTTGCTGCTCGTGAACATCTTAATTCAATTAACTTAGTTATTAAAGAAGCTTATGAAAAAGCGAATGTAAAACCACAAGAAATTGATGCTTTTGCTTCAACCGTTGGACCTGGGTTGGTTGGGTGTTTATTGGTTGGTTTGAACGCTGCAAAAACTCTTTCTTTAGTTCATGATAAACCCTACATTGGTGTTAATCATTTGAATGCTCATGTTTGCGCTAATTTTATTAACACAGATTTAAAGCCGCCTTTTATTTGTCTTTTGGTTTCCGGTGGACATAGCCAAATAATTTATGTCGAAGATTACGACAAACAAGAAATTATTGCTTCTACAATTGATGATGCAGTTGGTGAAGTTTATGATAAGGTGGCTCGTTTGTGTTCAATTCCATACCCTGGCGGAATATTGCTAGATAAAATGGCAATTGAAGGAAATAAAAATGCGTTCAATTTCCCAGAAGCCAAAGTTAAAGAGGATGAATTTTCTTTTTCAGGTTTAAAAACAGCAGTGTTAAGGGAAGTGAAAAAGTTTAGCGCAGACGAACTTCCAAAAAAAGATATTGCTGCAAGTTTCCAATATAGAATAGCTGACACTTTAATTAAAAAAACTCTTAATTTTGCATCTAAATTAAATTGTAAAACTATAGCTCTAGCAGGTGGAGTTGCAGCTAATTCTGAACTTAGAAAAAGACTAGAAGAATTAAAGTCTATGGGCTACAATACATACGCACCTGAGCTAAAATATTGTACCGATAACGCTGCAATGGTCGCTTCAGCTGCATATTTTAACCCAATAAAATGTGAAAATCCCCTAATGCTTGAAGTATTTTCAAGAGGTTAAATTTTCATACTTCCGTTAGTGAACGCCATATAACTTTTCATTGAAAGCGGTTGTTTTTTAGCTTTAGCGTCAATATTGCCATATCTAACACTTTCAATTCTTGTTGGTTCAAAATATGGTTTGTATGGTTTGTCTTTCATTTCGGGGTTATTTTTTTCCATACGTTTTTGAACAAAATATGCGCTAACATCACGAATAATAGGTGTTAAAACAGCACACCCTACAACAGCACCAATAAAAGCACCCATTACACCAAAGCCAGATTTAAAAGTGTTTTTAAATGCTTTAGTTGCATTGTCTTGATTAGTAAAAAATTCTTCAGCAGCTCCTTTAACGCCTTCAGGTGATTTATATCCAAAGCTAAATAAGCCTCTTTTATTTTTTCCTGCTTTTGCAATTTCTCTTTCTGTAAATTTAGAAACAGCATCTTCAAGCAAGGTTTTCGAACCGTCTTTAGTTCTATTTTTCTTCATATAATCTAAAACGGTATCAGCAAAACCTCTTACGTATTCTTCTGAACCATCTTTATTATATTTTGTTTTACCTTGGAGTGCGTCAATAATTTTAACGGTCATTGCATAATATAGACCGATATTAGCCACACCTGTTACAAGACCAGCTGGAACCAAGAATTTTTTATCTTCAGCTGATGTATTTTTATCAGCAGCAGCAGCATAAGTGTTTGATAATGCTGCAAAAATCATACCCATGGCATTGATAACAAGCAATGTCATGCCAGCTTTTTTTTCTGGTGAACAAGCTTTTATAAGCGTTTTTGGAAGATTTTTCAAGCTTTCTGCAAGGTTAAATGCCATTATTTAACCTCCTTTGCTTGTTCTTTTTGTTGATTTTTTTTATTTGAAATATTGTCAACAACATTTGTTGCTTTTTTGTTTATCCAATTGATAAATGGAGCGTCAATAATGAAGTTAGTTGCAAGCATAACGATTGTTGCAAGCGCACCACCAATGTTTTTGCCCCATTTTTGCAAATCTTTTTCTTTTAAATATGAATTAATAGCACCTTTTGTTTTGTCTTCATCAATAATTTTTCTTAAGCTTTCGCCAAGTTTTCCGCCACCCTTAGCGCAAAGAGCAGTCACTGCGCCAATACATGCAAGTCTGATGATTACACCAACAATTGTTCCGCCAACGGATTGAGAGAATGTTCTTATAGCTTGAACTTTTGAGCTTTCATTTGTTCTTCCGTCAGTTTCACCTGTTGCAGCAGTGATTGCTTTTCCTATTCCAACATCCATTATAGGTCCAACTACTGCTTCAGAACCTGACATAACAATTTTTTGTGCAACAACGGAAGAGCCAGCTAGTCCAACTGCTGCCATTGGATTTTGCGCAATTGTCTTGGTTACCCAACTGCCAAGTCCTTTAAAGTTTTGTTTATTTTGTTGATTAATGCTATTAATTTTCATATTTTTCTTCTTAAACTCATTATATGTAAAATTGCTGAATAAAATATTTTGCCTCTAACTTAGGTCATATTAATAATTTTTTACAATGAAAAGAATTAACTCATCCAAAAATTAGGTCTATTGATATTGTATCAAAAACAGATTAAAATTATACAAAATGAGGATATTAAGAATATGCAAAGAAAACCATTCTTTTACGATATTACGCTAAGGGACGGAAATCAGTCTCTAAAAAAGCCTTGGAGCTTAGAAGAAAAGATTTTTATATTTGATAAAATTGTTGAGCTTGGAATTAAAGCTATTGAACTTGGCTTTCCAGCATCATCGCAAATGGATTTTGAGGCATGCCAAACCCTAGCTTTAAAAGCAGACGAAAACACTTTGGTTTCGGTTTTAGCTCGTGCCCACAAAAATGATATTGATAGAGCGCTTGAGGCGATAAAAGACGCAAAGAAGGCTCGTTTGCATACCTTTATTACGCTATCCCCATTTCACATGGAATATGTTTTAAATAAAAAGCCAGATGAAGTTGCAAATATTGCAATTGAAGCTGTTTCATACGCAAATGAACAAATTAAACGTTTAGGAAAAAATTTTGATATAGAATTTTCAGTTGAACATTTTGGAGATTGTTCAGACAATCTTGATTTTGTAATTGAAACTTTGAAAAAAATTGTCGAAATGGGCGCAACTACAATTAATCTTCCTAATACTGTTGAAAGATATCGTCCTAAAAAATTTGTTGAAATGGTTGAAAAAGTTAAAAATGCACTACCTGATAATGTAATTATTTCTGTTCATAATCACAATGACCTTGGCATGGCAACAGCAACAACAGTTGAATCGTTTTTTGCGGGCGCAACTCAGCTAGAGTGTTGCCTAAACGGATTAGGAGAGCGTGCTGGAAATACTGATTTTAACCAAGTTGCAGTAGCGCTTAATAATTGTGGAGTCGATACAGAAATAGACCTATCTAAAATTTATGAAACTGCTTTGATAATTTCTCAAATGTCTCAAACTAAAATTTATGAAAAAGCACCGTTAATTGGACCTGAAGCTTTAGCGCATAGAAGCGGAATTCATCAAGATGGCGCTATTAAGACAAAAGAAATGACTTTTGGAGCATACCGACCAATTCATCCAAATTTAATTGGAAGATATGATGATGAAAAAATTGGCTTTACTTCTCAAAGCGGAAAAACTGCAATTTATGATATTATTAAGGCTCTTCGTTATCCAATTACAATTCAAGAATCAGTTTATTTAACACCTATGGCTAAGCAATTAGCTGAGCAAAAGGGCGAGTTAACAAATGATGAAATTTTGAATTTAT
>JAZUSV010000156.1:0-2855 GCA_045606885.1 Candidatus Gastranaerophilales bacterium
CAAGACTATTATTATAAGGTGACACATGAAGGGTTCAACATTACACAGATCAGGTTTAACTCGTGAAAAAATGGGTGTTTTAGCTAGTTTTTCTCAAGTAGATAACAGAAAACAAACTACAAAAGCTCAGTTAAACCAATACTATAGAGCAGCAAAAGCTCAAGAATTAGATTTGTTGTGGGGCAATGTACAAAAAGGTATCCAAAAAGTACATAATGCTACAAAATCAACAAAACAAAAATCACCTGCAGTATATTTGACCATTGGTTTTATCGCTGGTGTGTTGTTTATGTCAATGATTACGTTAATCGTTTCAATTGTTTCAATGAGTCCAAAAGTTGGTACTGAAATTGATGCAAAATCAAATGTTGCTGTTATTGGAACAGAAAGAATGCCTCAAGATACCCTTGAGTCTATTATTTCACAAGAAAAATATGTTGTTAAAAAAGGCGACACCTTAAATGGTATTGCATATAGATTTTATGGCAAATATGATGAAGCTAAAATTTTAGAAATTCAAAGAATTAACAACATCAGTAATCCTGCAGCTATTAGAATAGGACAAGAAATTTTAGTTCCTGTTTCTCAAATTAGATAATGGATTTTATTATAAAATTAAAACCGCTCTTTGTGAGCGGTTTTTTATTGCCTGTTTTTATTATATAAAGTTATCTTTTTTTATAATGTTTTTGTTTTTCAAATAGTTTAAATCTTATAAATAATGAGGTTTAAATGAAAACACTAATAAAAATTTTAATATTATACATGTTGCTTATAAATATTTCACTAGCTGGCGTGATTTCAGGGAAAATAAACCACGATGATATAAATTATAAAAACAAAATAATTGATTCAAAGACAAATCAGCCATTGAACAATGCTAAAATTACAATCCCACAACTGCATTTTACAACTTATTCTGATGAAAATGGGTGTTTTAAATTAAACGCTGATGTTAGCGATAAAACGGTTTTATTTGTTGAAAAAGAAGGATATAAAACCTTTTCTTTAACTGTGGATAATACTGTTTTTAATTCTCCACTTAAACTTGGAATTGAACAATCAAGTCCTTTTGATATGCAAATTTCAAGCGGAATTATTCGTCTTGGGGATAATATGTATAGTGATAATTCAGCAAATAGCTCTGATTTTCGACTAAGTGCCGAAGGTTACTATATGACAAAAACTTTCAAAAAACCGCAATGTTCTTCAAAACAAGAAGTTGTTGTTAAAATCGGGACGATAATTGGGCTTGATACTAAAAAGGCAAAAGAAATTGGTCAAAATAGAATTGCAAAAGTTTACTCTGCGCCAGCTGAAGTTTATGTAAATAATCATAGAATTGCAAAGTTAGAACTAAATGGAGATAATATTGAAATTATTATCCCAAAATCTGTATTAAAAGAAACAAATCAACTGATGATTAAGACAGGAAGAAATCTTTTTCAGACAAGTTATGTTGATTATGATGATATAGAACTTGCGAATTTAAGGATTGAAATTAAAGAAAAACACTATTACGCACGTCATTAGATTTATTTTTAATTAAAAATATTGTATAATGCTTTCTATGATTAAACCAAAGAAAGCATTAGAAAATATTTCCCCTTATGATGTAGATTTTTATAAGCAAGAGTGGCGCTTGAAGCTCGATGCAAATGAAAATATATATGGGTGTTCTAATTGTGTCGTAAGTGCAATTAAAAATTTTCCTGCAGAAGATATTTCCCTTTATCCAACCTATGGTGCTTTTGTTGATAAATTTGCAAAAAAATATGAACTAGAAAATAAAAACATTTTAGTGACTAATGGTTGCGATGAAGCTCTGAGTGTTATTGTTAATACTTATCTTGATTGTGATGATGAAATAATTGCTTACAATCCTACATTTTCTATGCCGTTTTTATATTCAAAAATATCTGGCGCTAAAACAAGAAGTGTTGAATATAGTGAAAAATTTGTTTTCAACAAGGATGATTTTGAAAATAAAATTGAACCACAAACAAAAATGGTTTATATTGCAACTCCAAATAATCCAACAGGAGAAATTGCAAGGGCAAGCGTTCTTGAGCTGTTAATTCAAAAACATCCACAGGTTTTATTTGTAATTGATTGCACTTATGTTAATTTTGCTCAGATTGTTACTTTTGAAGATTATATCGATTTAGCAAAAAAATACGATAACGTTGCAATTGTAAAATCGTATTCTAAAGATTTTGGAATGGCAGGACTTCGTCTTGGTGTTGTGGTTGCAAATGAAGATATAATCAAAAACTTAAAAAAAGTAATTTCGCCATATTCTGTTAACGCTATTGCACTTTATTGTGGCTCAATGGTTTTGAATGATGAAAAACAAATGGAAGAAATTAAGGAATTAAATTTCAACGCAAAAGAATTGCTGTGCGAAGAGTTAACAAAACTTGGTTTTAAGGCATATCACAGTGAAGCAAACTTTGTATTATGTGATTTTTCTAGCTATAGTGATTTTTATTACGAAAAATTGAAAAAAAATGGTGTAATTGTTAGAAAATATCCTAAAAGTTCAATTCTTTCAACTTGCCTTAGAATAACCGTTCCAAAGCTTGGCGGAGTGAAATATATTATTGAATTATTAAACAAGAAAGATTTGCTTTTGTTTAATGTTGACGGTGTTTTGCTTGATGTTTCAAAATCAGCTATTGCTGCTGTTAAAAAAACATTTGAATATTTTGCACCAATGGAGATTGATTACCCTGAAATTATAGGGGCAAGATATCAAAGTGAAATGAGTTCTAATTGGGAATGTGTGAACTATTTATTAAATAGATATGATATTGAAATTCCTCTTGAAGATATTATATTTATTTTTGAAAGAA
>JAZUSV010000157.1:0-6349 GCA_045606885.1 Candidatus Gastranaerophilales bacterium
GAATTTGAATAAAAATAATTTGTTACTGTGTTGAATTTATCTTTTGAGCTAAAGAGTTCTTCTAAAGAACTTTTGTCTTTGTAATATAGTTTATTTAAAAGTCTTAAAAGCTCGATTAAATCAACATCTTTTATAAAACGATATATAAAATTATCGAAATTATATTTTTTAAAATCGTAAATTAACTCACTTGGCGAACTAGAAAGAGAAAAAATAAAATCTAGTTTTTTAATAAATTGTTCTCTTCTACCAAAGGCAAACAATGCACTAATAAAAGCTGAAATTTCAATATCGGTTTTATCTTTATATTTGTGTGGAAATTGTATTGGATCCGATATTATAAAATTTTTAGTTTCGTATTTTTTAACTAAAATATCGAGTTTATTTTTCATTTCTTAAATTCTCAAAATAGTTTTTTAATAATTCATTGCATTCTTGCTCTAAAATTCCACCCTTGATGTTGATTTTTGAATTTGCAAGTTGTGCTAAATTAATTGCACTTGTGCAAGCGCCATATTTTGTGTCGTACGAGCCAAAGTAGATGTTTTTAATTCTTGCGTTTATTATTGCCCAAGCGCACATTGGACATGGCTCAAGTGTCACATATATATCGCAATCATCAAGTCTCCAAGAACCTAGCTTTTTGTTTGCTTCTTCTATTGCTAAAATTTCTGCGTGCGCTATAGTTCTATTTTGTTCTTCTCGTTTGTTTGTTGCGCTTGCAATAATTTCGTTGTTTTTAACAATGAGTGCTGCTATAGGGATATCTTTTTGTGTTTTTTTAGCGATATCTAAAGCTATGGACATATATTTATTTAACATAGTCGCTACATTCCAATGTTAAAATAAATTCGTCATCACCTTCTAGGTTTATATTAATTTTCATTGCTTTTGCAAGCCCTTTAACAATATATAAACCAAGTCCTGTGCCTCTTGTTGTTCTTGTAAGGGTTGAGTCTATTCTTGTGAATTTTTCAAATATTTTTTCTTTCATTTCGGGCGAAATTTTTTCGCACTTGTTGATTATTTTTACAGTTGGCACTGAATTGTTGTTGAAAGCTTCAATTTTGATTGGCTGATTGTCGAGACTATATTTTATGGCATTGTCGATTAAATTTACTAAAATTTGTTCAAGTCTATATGAATCTGCCCAAACAAAATTTAAGTCTTTTGCAATGTTGGTTTTAAATTCTACGTTATCATTTTTAAGATATTCTAAAACTTGGTTGATTGATTCAGCTAAATCTGTTTCTTCAATATTGTATTTTAAACTGTAACTTTCAAGTTCTGGAATAACTAGCAAATCTTCAACCATTTTTGATAATCTTTGAGCTTGTTGTTTAATAATTTGAAGTGATTTTGTTTTCATTTCATTATCAACAACAATATCATTTCTTAATAATCTTGAAGTGTAACCAATAATGCTTGTTAGAGGAGTTCTAAACTCGTGACTTGTTGCGTTTACAAGATGTTCTCTGAACTCGTTTAATTGTTCAAGTTCTGTATTATATTTTCTTAATTCTTGATATGAAATGTTGATTTTGTGTGCCATGTAGTTAAATTCTTTTGCAAGAAAGACAAGTTCGCTTGGGGTGAAAATTGTTTTTAAAAGGTGGATTTTTTTATCGTAATTACCTTTTGAAATTGCTTTAATACCTTTGAACAATTGGCGTACGTTTATGTATAAATAAATTGTGTATAATCCAACCATAACAAGAATAAATAACGCTGATAAACATAGAGATAAAATAATTCTAAATCTTGCTTTTATGATTGTGTTTGTTGTAACTTTTTTGGTTGTGTCAACAATAACAAACCAATCAGGGTTTGAGATTTTATAATATGCTTTTGGGGTATTTTTCTTTTTGCCGAAAATGGTTTCATTTACACCTTCTTTAATTGTTAATTCTTCTAAAATTGCTTGAGCATTTTCTTTTGTTGAATTTGTCAAAACAAGTTCTTTGTCTTTTGAATTAAAAACAAAAACATGTCTTTTGTGTTTTTCGTCTGTGAAAAGCTTGTCAATTATGTTAATTTCAATTTCTGCGCTTAAGTAATATTTGTTGCTTTTATCAATTGGTGCATATAAAGACATATTCCCATTGTTGCGGTTGAAAAGTTGCTTTGGAAGTTTGTCTTTTTCTACTACGTCAAGGTTTTTAAATAATTTTGTCTTGGCTTCAATTTCGTCAAAGTATTGAACTTTTGCCATTGTATTTGGAATATAGTTAAAGCCTGAAGCCATTTGGTTTAGTTGAGATTGGCTAAAAGCAACGTAACTTTCAAGAGCGTCGCCTGTAAAGCGAGCCATCAAAGTTGCATTGTTTGCTAATTCGGCACGAATGCTTTGTTGAGATAGATTATTGATGATAATACCAATTGTAACAGTTGGAATTAAAACTGCCAAAACTAGTACTATAATGATTTGTTCAACTATTTTTAATCTTCTCATTCTTCGCTATCCAATATTCCAAATGGAGTTAGTTTATATCCGACATTTACTACTGTATGGAGATAGCGTGGTTCTCTGGTGTTTGTTTCAATTTTTTGTCTTAAACCGCCAACGTGAACCCTCACCATTCTAACATCCTCGTCACTTCCATAGCCCCAAACTTCATCTAAAAGCGTAGCTAGAGTAACAGGAGAGTTTATATGTTGCATCATGCAGTATAAAATTTCAAATTCTGTTGGAGTTAATTTTACTTTTTTATCTAAAATTACAGCCTCAAGACTGTCTGGCAAAATTTCAATATCTCCAGCTCGTAAAACCTCTTTTGTGTTTTGATTTTGGTTTGTTTCTCCACGCCTTAAAAGTGCACGAATTCTTAAGAGAACTTCTTGTATTTCAAAAGGCTTGATTAAGTAATCATCTGCACCGCAATCAAATCCTTGTGTTTTATCTTCTATTGTTCCTTTTGCAGTTAACATTAAAATTGGAACATTTGGTTTTGCAATTCTTATGTTTTTGCAAACGTCATAACCATTCATTTTAGGCATCATTACATCTAAAAGAATTAAATCATAATTATTTTCAAGGGCTTTTTTAAGTCCTTCTTGACCGTCTATAGCGCAATCAACAATGTATCCGCTTTGAGATATGTCAAAAACTAACAACTCCCTGATTTGTACATCATCATCAACTATTAATAACCTTTTAGACGTTTGCTTCATTTATCACCTTAACATTCATTATTTTATTTTCTTTTGAAACTATTTCGACTTTAGTTCCTGCTTTAATCAATTTGTCATTGATGTTTTTTGCGCTCCAAAGAGTGTTTTTGTATTCAATATATCCTAAACCATCAATGGATAATGTTTTTCCAATATCTTTTACAACAATCGCTTTTTTGCCTATATATTCTTCATCTAGATTTTCTTCTTTTAATTTGTCTATTTTTTCTTTGTTTAGGCTTGTGTTTATAAGCGAGTAGAAAATTACACTTGAGCACATTAGGCAAATAATTTGGTATAAGTAATTGTTTGGAAATTTATATGCAATTATTGCGCAAAATAAAAAAGTTGATGCTAATGTAAGTTTTAGCACACTTGTTTTTTTGTAGTCCAAAAATAAAAAGATAATACCAAATATCGTCCAAATAATATGCATTATATAACCTCAACCTTATATATATTATTATAAAATTTTAAAAATTACTGTCAAATGAGGTTATCTTGCTACAAAATCAACAATAATGATTTCAGGTTTACAATTCAATCTAATTGGTAAAATGCTCGTTCCAAGACCTTTAGAAACAATCATTTTATTTTTTTCAGCTTCAATTAATCCTGAGGCAAATTTAGCACCATATTTAGAAGGTACAAACAAAGGTCTCATATATGGAATTACAAATTGACCTCCGTGGGTGTGTCCTGCAAAAATCATGTTTGTTTGGTTGGCGATGTCGTAATATGTATCAGGATTGTGAGTAATTACAAGTCGGGGTGCTAAGGTTCTTTTGAAAGCTTTGCCTATGTCTACAGATTTCATTGTGTAGTCCGCAAGACCAATTACATCTATGTATCTGTTTTTGATAATTATTCTTTGGGATTCGTTTTCTAATACTTTGATTTGGTTTTCTTTAAGCGCTTCGGTAATTTTTTCACCATCTACCCACCAATCGTTGTTTCC
Source organism: Candidatus Gastranaerophilales bacterium (assembly GCA_045606885.1). Classification (GTDB taxonomy): domain Bacteria; phylum Cyanobacteriota; class Vampirovibrionia; order Gastranaerophilales; family Gastranaerophilaceae; genus RUG14156. Next base: position 4,130 of record JAZUSV010000157.1, read on the forward strand.
TAAAACTGCAAATGTAGGAGCATTTAAAAGGCTAAGTTTTTGCGCCATCAAATCAATGTTCATTGTTTTGTTTGTGCTGTGTCCGTTTGCGTAATCTCCCCCAAGAAGAATGAGATTTGGGTTTTGTTTATTTGTCAGAGCTATTATTTTATCGAGTCTTTTGTAGTCACGTTTTTTAAGATGAAAATCGCTTAGAAAAGCAACTCTGACGCCATGTAACTGTTTATCGGTTACTTGGTATCTTGTTACTTCCAACATATTTGGTTCTATAAATACGCTCCGTATTATGACAAACACAAACAGTGCTATAAGCGCCATCATCTCTTTAGTCATAAAATTATTTTAGCATTTTAACAAAATAAAATACATATATGATTTAAAAATCAGCAGAATTGCGTATAATATTTTAAAAAATTTGATGATTTTTTAGAATGGATTTATTATGAGCGAAATTAACGAAATACAAAAAGACAAATTTTATGGTTGTGCAATCAATGAAAAAAATGAAAAATGGGAAAATTGTATAACCAGAATTTCGCCTTTATCTCATAAGCCTTTTGATATAAGAAGCGAATTTGACAGAGATAACACACGTATACTTCATTCTAGTGCATATCGCAGACTTAAACATAAAACTCAAGTTTTCTTTGCAACAAACAATGACCATGTATGCACAAGAATAGAACATGTAAACCATGTTGCAAGTATTTCAAAAACAATCGCTAAAGCTTTGGGGTTGAATGTTTCTTTAGCTGAAGCAATAGCATTGGGGCACGATTTAGGTCATAGTCCTTTTGGACACCATGGTGAGCGAATAATTGAAAAAATTATGGACAAACATGGGTTTGACAAAAAGTTTTGGCACGAAAAAAATTCACTTCGTTTTATTGATTATATTGAAACTTTGCCTAATTATAGTGGATATAAAGAAAATTTAAATTTAACTTATGCTGTAAGAGATGGAATTGTTTGCCATTGTGGCGAAGTAAACGAAAACTCTTTAAAACCAAGAAGTGAGTTTATTGATTTAAATTTAATTGAAAAAGGTAAATATATGCCATACACTTACGAGGGTTGTGTGGTGAAAATTTCCGATAAAATTGCATACTTGGGTCGAGATATTGAGGATGCATATAATTATAAATTTTTTGAAAAAGCAGATATGCTGACTTTAAAACAGCTTGCTCAAGAAGTTATGAAAAAGAAAATTAAATTTAAAGATGTAAATACATCATCTTTAATTCACGAGTTTATTGTAAACTTGTGCAAGAATTCTACCTTAGAACAAGGATTAACTTTTTCTCGTGAACATTACGATATGATGAATAAAATTAAAAAGTTCAACTATCAAAAAATATATTCAAATCCTCGTTTTAATCCGTTTATGAAGTATGCAAAACTTGTAATCAATGATATTTTTGATTTTCTTCTTGAATATTATGACGGATATAACACTCTAAATAAACTTCAAAAATATTCTAAATTTTATCCGACTGCAACAATCGATTTTTCAGATTGGCTAATTAAATATTCAAACATTGATGAAAAAGCTCATAGATTAAGAAAATATAGAAATACTATTATTTATAATATTGAAAATGAAATGGATTATAAGCAAGCAATAATTGATTATATTTCTGGCATGAGCGACAATTATGCAATTAAAATATACAAAGAATTAACAGAGTTCTAGATTTTTAATATTTTTGTTGTATGATAAATAGTCCAATGAGGATTAACAACTTAAATAATATTTCTTTTTTAAAAACAATTAGAGGCAAAGGAGCAATTGTAAAGGATGGCACAAGTACTCCTGTGTCTATATTTGAATATGATAAAAAAGAAGATTTGATTAATTTTGAAACGTTAAAAAGAAAGCAGAATTGGCGTGGTAGTTATTATCTTGCAGATATGATTTGTTTTGGCGAGAAATATATGGACCAAGGATTTGAAATACATACGCTTGAAGATAATAAGAATTCAATTTTAGCGTATGCAGTTTCGCAGGATGAGGGAGAAAATTTAAATATATTGTTGCTTGAAGCTGCTCCAAAACTTTCTTTGTATAATTCAAATAGAAAAGAGCGATATATAGGTGAAACTATGGTTGCTTTTTTAGCACAACATGCACTTTCTAAAGGCAAAAATTTGGTAGTAGAACAAGTTGCAGATAGACCAAAAACAAGTGATTTTTATTTTTCATTATGTAAGTTTTCAAGA
>JAZUSV010000158.1:0-4487 GCA_045606885.1 Candidatus Gastranaerophilales bacterium
GAAAAAGGAACAAGCGGAGGAACAGGTTGTATTATTTCAAAAAACGGCATTATTTTAACAAGTTCGCATGTAATTGAACATGCTAAAAATATTATAGTTACAACACATAGTGGGAAAGAATATGGTGCAAGGGTTCTTGCAATTTTAAGAAATAAAAACGATTTAGCGTTAATTAAAATCGAAACAAAAGAAAATTTACAGTTAGCAAAATTTGGAAATTCAAATAACATAAAAGTAGGTCAGCGAGTTTTGACAATCGGCTGCCCATTTGGTTTCAAAGACACCTTAACAACGGGGATTGTATCTCGAATTGATTATGAAAGAAATAAAATTCAAACCGACGCAGCTATTAACCCAGGGTGTTCAGGCGGACCATTATTAAATTTAAAAGGCGAAATCATAGGGATAAACCAATCAATTTATAATCCCGATAATAATCATTCCAATATTGGAATTGGTTTTGCTCTTCCAATTAATTTTGCACTTGAATTTATAGACAAAGCAAGCAGAAAAATAACCGCACTAAAATGATGAAATAATTGTTCCGCCACCCAAAACAATATCTTCTTGGTACAAAACAACTGCTTGAGAAGGAGCAATTGAGCTAATTTTATCCTTAAATTCTACTTTTATTTCATTATTATTCGGATAAACAACAACATCAACAGGATTTGAAGCAGAACGAATTTTTGCAGTTGCTTCAAATGGTTTAGTTGGATTATCAAGAGCTACCCAATTTAAGTCAGCAGCAATTAAACCCTTACAATATGTTTCGTCTTTAGTACCAACAATAACAGAATTATCATTTTTGTTGATTTCTAACACGTATAATGGTTCACTATATGCAATTTTTAAGCCTTTTCGTTGTCCGATTGTGTAATTCCAAATACCTTCGTGATAACCTAAAACATTACCGTACCTATCTTTCAACTCACCTTTAATTGATTGAACGTCAAACAACTCCGAATAGTCGCCTTTGTAAAAATCTTGACTGTCTTGCTTTTGAGCAACAGGAATATTATTTTCTATGGCATATTTTCTAACATCTTCTTTTTGCATTGAACCAAGAGGAAATAAAATATTACTTAATTCATCTTGAGAAAGTCGATATAAAAAATATGTTTGGTCTTTTTTAGGGTTAATTCCTTTTTTTAATTCCCAACGATTAGTTTTATCGTTAAATTCATTTCTAGCATAATGTCCTGTAGCAAATTTATCAAAATCAATTCCAGATTTTTTAACCGCTTTTGGAAATGCGCCAAATTTAATTAATTTATTACACATTACACAAGGATTTGGTGTTAAACCAGATAAATATTGATTTTTAAATTCTTCAAAAACGATATCGTTAAAATCTTTAGCCAAGTCATACACATAAAAATCACAACCAACATGGTTGCAATTTGCCCTTGCATCTTTTTCTTCTTTAATTTTATCTGTGCCATAGCACGAATTTGCAATGGTTTTAATTTCGCCATCATAAATTTTCATCATTGCGCCAATTACACTATGACCTTGGGATTTTAGAATATGAAGAGCGACCGCAGAATCTACGCCACCAGATACACCAACTAAAATTTTCATAGAAAAATCATAGCATAAATTAACATTTCAACAAAAGCCCTTGATTTTTTTTGTTGAGCAAATATGATTATAATAACAATACTTATGAAAGGATGTAGAAATGTCAGTATATTGCGAAATCTGTGGAAAAGGTTCACTAAAAGCAGCTAAGATTTCGTTCTCTCATAAACAACATGTACACAGACAATTGCCAAACTTGCAATCAGTTAAAGTTAGATTAGCAAACGGCACAGTTAAAAGAATGTCTGTTTGCACATCTTGTATCAGAGCAGGAAAATTTACAAAAGCTTAAGCTGAACAACAATAGACTTTATAAAAGACGGTTGAGATTATTAATTCGCAAGAAGAAAGTAAGTTCTACCGTCTTTTAAAATAAAAGGGAGAATTAATTGAAAATAGGGATTTATTTAGGGGATATTAAAAAACCACAATCGGTCGGCGACTTGACTTTTGAACTTTCTTTTGTCGAAGAACTTTTAAAACAAGACACAGTGCACGAGTTTATTTTCTATTATTTCGGCAAAAAACAAACCTTCAAAAATCAAGAAAATGCAAAATTTGTAAATCTTAAATATTTCAAAAAACCACAAATATCCTTTTTTCCTTTCAAATTCAAATCCTTTAAAACTCCTTTTTGCTCGCTAAATCATCGTTTAAAAAAAGACAATGTTAATGCAGTATTCTTTTTAACTCCATATCTACATGAACACATTGAAATCCCATATTTTGCAGCAATAAGAGATGTTTCACACAGAATTTTACCACATTTCCCTGAATTTAGCTCAAACTCGGTGTTTGAGCGAATGGATAAAAAATTAAATCTATTTTTAACAGGAGCAACAAAAATTTTAACTTGTAATCAAGTTGCAAAAAATGATATTAAAACTCTGTATGACGTAATTGACGAAAACATCGAAGTTTTAAACTTGCCATATCCAAATTGGATAGAAAAATCTCAGGAAGATGATAACGTTTTGAAATGGAATAATCTATCTAAAAATAACTATATCTTTTATCCTGCGCAATTTTGGGCACATAAAAACCATATTCGCCTAATTTTAGCAGCGCAAATTATGAAAGAGCAAAACATAAATCTAAAAGTTGTTTTTAGTGGACTAGATAAGGGAAACAAAAGATATTTAACCAAAAAAGTGGAAAGCCTTGATTTACAACAAGAAGTTATATTTTTAGATTATGTTAGTCAAAAAGAGCTCGCCTCTCTATACAAAAACGCATACGCAATGGTATATCCATGTTTAGCAGGTCCAGACAGCTTATCAGCACTTGAAGCATTATATTTCAACTGTCCTGTTTTAATTGCAAATCATCTTGGTTATACTCAACAACTCAAAAAAGCGGCGCTTTATTTTAATCCGTTAGACGAAGCTGATATTGTTGAAAAAATTCAAAATTTAAATGACATTGCAACGAAAGATGATTTAATCAACAAAGGGCAATCTTTAATCAAAGAATGCACGACTCAAAAATATATAGATAAATTTTTAAATATTATGGATAGTTTTTACTTAACCAGACAATGCTGGTCACTTAAAGAAAGTTACAACAACAAATGAACATAGTTTTTTTATCGTTATTGATAATTCTATCAATAGCAATTATAACAACTCTTATTATTTTAATTATAAAAATCGAAAAAGATAACAAAGAAAAAACAAAACTCACACTCCACGAAGTATTAGAGTTAAGAGGTTTTTGTCCTGCAGAAATTCATTTCATAAATAAATTTTTATCAATAGCCGTTAATTCAAACTATACAAAATTGGCATTTGTCAGAAATTTCAATCCAAATAATCCAATTTCTTACGAATATTTTGAGCTAGCCACTTCGTTTATAGAAAAAATAGAAAAAAATATCGGTATCAAAATACACTACATAAAAAAAGGCGAACTACAGGCAATTAATATTTATCCAACAAATCAAGAAATTAAAAATTTTATACACGATGTATATTTAAAAGCAAACATCAAAAAAATCGAAGCAAAATATCCGCAAATTAAATTCACAAATTTTGCTTCAAGCGATTGGGAGTGTTCTTATGTATGGGCATATAACAAATTTTTGAATGATTTTGCATATTTAAAAACAGACGAAAAGCAAAATATTCGCAAATTCAACCTAAAAAAAGAACACATCACAATAGATACAAAATACAAATATTTAGAAGTGCCATTATATGGAATAGCCCAGCAACTTTCAATATTTGAAGGTAATTTTTTAGAAAACATCTATCAAGATTTACTAAGCGACATAAAATCAAAATATAATAATATTGCCGATAATTCTATATATTACGATAGTTTTAACAACATTGCGTTTTTAACAAATGGAACAACATCGCTTCAAACTGTTATTTTTAACAAAATAAACGAAATACAATACAGAGACAATAGAATAGTTTTTGAACTAAAAAATGACGAAAGAGTGATTAATTTCACGGCAAATTCGCAACTTGTTTCAGATTTTGAAGACTTCATAACTAATCTTAATCTAAAAACAATTGCGCAAAGCTTTGACCAACAAACAGATAAAGTGATTAACGCAACTCATTACACAAAGTTAATAATAGATTTTTCAAGAGATAGAATTGTTTATTGCGCCAATTTAAACAAACTTTCCAGCTTTAATTATATGGTTATTTCTTTTGGTGATGTATACAATATAAAAGTCGAAAAATCAGGCATGAAACACTTTGTAAGAATCATTACAAGAAACAAAGAAATATTAGATATTACTTGCGACAAAAAAGAAATAGCTCAATATATTGAAGCGAATATTGTTAAAATATTGGGTTAGTTCCTTAATATTAGTTTACAAGTTTTAAAAAACAGTCAATATTTTCTCAAATATATACTTTATATATAAAAGAAAAGTATATTGAGAG
>JAZUSV010000159.1:0-8403 GCA_045606885.1 Candidatus Gastranaerophilales bacterium
AATATTGTTTCAAAAGAATATGTTTATTTCAAAAACCTTACAGCCAATGCAAATAGAACAATTTCATTCTATGCAACATATGTTGAACATGAATACAATGTGAGCATTGACTACAACGGTGGCGAACCAATATATGAACCGGATTATATTTTTAAACCTACAGACGAACAATGGGGTGCATATGTTCTTTATGCAAAAACTAGTTTTAATTATGCTATAGTTACATTGCCATATGGTTCATTTGCAATCTCATTTGGTTCTGGAAAAAACACTATAGTTGCATCTACGACACAAACAAAGCTGAGTTATATAAATAATTATTATGGTAAATCAACAACCAACACATTTGTTGATAAGAATGGTGTTTCACACACAATATATGTTTATTCAATAGCCAGCAGCTCAGGTATTACTGGGGGTGAGTCGAGAAACGTTTATTCTGTAAGCACATCATATTCAGTTGCAAACTTTAAAGCACATTATGACAATTATTTAACTATAAAAGAAAATTATGAAAATCAATTAACTGTTAATTATTCTGAAAGCTTTAACATTGAAAATCCAACCAGAGCAGGTTATGAGTTTATTGGTTGGGAAATCGAAGGAACTTGCGTTAGTGATGGAACTTCTTCTGAACCACATGGTGATATGTGTTGTGGAATGAGTGGCGATGGATTCTATCATGTCAATTATATTGAAGGTGCTAAATTCTATCAATTCCAATATTTGCATTGCCTAGATGGGGCAAATGTTTCACTCAAAGCACGTTGGTCTCCAAAAGTTTATAACATGGCGGTTGATATTGGTGAAGATTCAAATGCATATGTGACTTCAACCAGTGAACTATTCTACAAATATAACGATTCAAATTATGACACAGCATTCTCTGTGCCAACAGACAATCAAGTGATTAGAATGATGCTTGTTGACACAATCAATCAAATGATTGCACCTGTTTTGATTTCAACTAGTTCAAGTTATGTTACAGTGATTAGCACTCGTGATGGGGAAACAACAACAATTTCTCAAACTAAATCAGTTAGGGTTGATGATGTGACATATTATTACACTGACCCAACTAGAGTATATTGGATGTCTTATGATGACACTGCTGAACTAACATTCCCAATGTATGCAGCAAAATCAACAATGTATCAAGATGCAAGAAATGAAATTTCTGCATTCATTTATCAAATTTATACCAGTTCAACTGGTTATAGCAACTATGCATTCTATTCAACACTTTTTGGCACAACATTTATGATGGATTTGCCAAAGAAAGATGGTTACACCGTTAATGGTTGGGCATCTGTTGCGGGAGTTGACACTCAAACTGCTAAATATGGCACAAGCAAAGAATCGCTTGCATCTGCAACAAGCACAACACTTTCAAACCTTTCTGAAAACACATATTTCAAGTCATTAAAATTTGAATATACTACACTTTCAGTTAATATTAACGGAAGTTCAACGACCTCTCCGTTCTTTAAGCCAATAATTTTCACACCGCTTTCAACAGCGAACGTTTACACAATCAATTATGAACTTGACGGCGGTGTGCATGACACATCAAATAGTGTGCCAGTGGTTTGCTCTTATGACGCAACATATGTGCTTTATAACCCAGTTAAACCTGGTTATACATTCGGTGGATGGACAATTGGGGGAATGCAAACAGGAATCACACACACGTTTACTTATAACGATGCTAACAATGTTGCGCAATCACTTGAAAATACATTAAGCACTGCATATATTATTAAACCTAATGGGTCTATTGATTTCAAGAACTTGCATGGTCAATCAGGTCAAGTTAAGTTTTTTGCAAGCTGGACTGCAAACACCTACACAATTGAAGTGTATGACAGAGTTAATGGTGAAAGTATACTGATTGATACAATCACTGCAACATATGATAAAGAAGTAAGAATTGATTTTCCTCAAAAACAAGTTGGATATTATTTCGTTGGTAGTAACTTCATAAATATGAATGGTGTTATTCATGAAATATTGTGTGGGAATGGAGAATTTACTACAACCACCGCATCTAATTTTGGATTTGTACCGGAAGGATATCTCACTTTGTCAGATGAAGAATCTTATTGGATTGTTAGAAATTTAAGAGGTACAAGTGGAACTGCTAAAGTTACATTTGTATATTCAGAAATTAGTTATTCAATTAATGAAACTTGGATAAATACACTCACTGGCGAAACGATTTATTCATATAATAGAGAGAGTTTCACTTATACAACTAATGTTGACCTTAGAGCTAACTTCAATCTTGAACAAAACTATCCACATGGATATAATTTAGACGGGGCAGTTTTAAGTGGTTTAGATAACACTATTCACTATATCGGCGACACAACAACTTCATATGATTCATTCTATGGTTCAGAACTTGAACTTGCTGGTGACAACTTGATTTCTTGGACATATGGAAAGTCTCTCACTGCAGAGCAAGGTGGAACAGTTGAAATAACATTCTATCTAACTCCAAAGAGTTATAACATTGCATATAACCTTGACGGCGGTTCAATGACCAACCAAACAACATCAGTTTATGTTGACGAAGTGTTCTATGTTGAAACCCCAACAAAACCAGGTTATTGGTTTAGTCATTGGAATATTAGCGGAATTACTAAAAATAACTCAATGAACACCAATAATAGATTTAATAATATTTATTTTGGAAGTTCAGTTGATAATTTGTTAACCGGTGTTCGTGAACCTGGTAATGGCATCGCAACCTGGACTGGGGGAAGTTGGACCTATTATAAAAACTTAAGTATTTCTAATGGTACAACTGTCACATTCACCGCAGAGTGGTCTTCAATATCGTATTATGTTGAATTTTATAGTGATGGAAATTTGTTGTCATTGGATATATATAATTCTGAAAGAATTTCATTCAATTATGAAGAATCCATTCCTATTTTCAGTGATGTGTCACTAGCAAAAACAGGTTACACGCTTCTTGGATTTAATATTGTTGGTGCTGATGATTGCACAAAATATTATTCAAGTAATGGCTCAACATGGACAGAATTCTCTGGTGATTATGTTGATGTATATAACTATTACTTCAAGTTAACATCTGAAGCTAATGGCGTTGTTCAACTTCATTGCGTTTGGAAGATTAATACTTATACGATTAATTATAGGTTTAGTGATGGAAAAACATATCCATTTGATGGAGATTTGACTTATGAGGCTGAATATGGACAACTTGTTTATATTCCTTCACCAATTAGGGTTGGGTATAAGCAAACATGTATGGCATTTAAATCTACATCACCAAAATCTTCATTTACTGCCCATGCAGGAAATTCTGCAGATAATCTTAATTATAATATTTGGTCAAATAATTTATCGACAGGTCGTGCATTTAACTACCTTGAATATAAACCAAATAATAATGGTGATGTTATTACTATCGAATTCCAAATATGGACAGCAAACACATACAACATTTTTATGGATTCTAATGGTGGTGATGTTGGCGGAATTCCAACAACTACTAATACTGTTGCATTTAATTCAGAGTTAGTAGTGTCATTCTTCACTCATGCAACTAGAACTGGTTATGTTTTGACAGCACTTGAATTTAGTGGAATGAGTGACAAAGTTGAACACATCTTTGAACACAGAGATTCTAATGGAAATGCAACAAAATCAGTTCCATTCTATGGTGATTATTATTATTTGGATGTAGAAGGAGATTTCTCTTATACATCATCATACAAAAACCTTCATCATGAAGATGGGGCAACGGTTACAATCAAGGCTATCTGGCGCAAAGTTGTTTATGAAATTAGATATTTGACGACCTATGACAACACGCTTGGAAAAGTTAATGTGCCAGTGAATAATGATAGTTATAAAGCAACTGGTAGTATACTTGTTGAATATGGTGATTCACTTGATATGCTTGTGCTTGACAATAGCACAACTGAAAGAACTGTGCCAAATGGTTACAAGTTTATTGGTTGGTATTTGTATATCAGAGATGATGGTGTGGTATGGGATCCAGGTGAACTAGGTGAAACAGCTTATATGCTTGATGTGACAACTGGAGAACTTGGAACAGTTTCTGCAATAACTCACATTGATTCAATGCCATATTTGAACAGCACAAAAACATTGCCAAACATAAAATCTGAAGCTGATGCTATGGTTTTTGCTTGTGCATACTATGAACCACTCACTTATAGAGTTAGATATCACATGCCAAGTGCAGAAACAATTGATGAACTTGCACTTGCACTTAATTATGATATCAACCCAGGTGATGACTATTCAGTTCTTTTGAATGTTGTTAAAACTTATGACAAGTATGTTGATGTTGAATGCAAGTTTAACAGCACATTCACAATTTCAAGTGAAAACACACTTGCTGGTGTTGACCTTCTTGGTTGGCTCTACAGAACAGATGAATATCCAGATATTGAAAATGGCGTTTTAAATTATAATGACGTTAACTGGACTCCTGGAGATTCGTTCTTGATGAACGCTTATGCAAAAGATTTGTTTGATGGCGACATCATCTATCACGCATATGCGATTTATAGACTTTCACTTTACAAAATTTATTATTATGTTGCTTCTTCTTATGACAATCTCAATGAGCTTAGCTCAACGAAATATGTTTATAGTTCAGCTTCAGTGTTTGTTAAATATGGCGAATTTGTTACACTTCCGCTATATCCAGACACAACTGATGCAAACAAAACATTAAACTTCTTTGAACAAGGCATGCACATTGATGGTTGGTTTGTGACAGGTTCAAGGTTGCAAGCATTCACAACCGAAATTGCAATCCCTGGTCTTAACACAAACCCAGTTGAATATCTGGCTGGCAAATATGGTAAGACTGAAGACAACGAACAAAGAATCGTTATGGATGCAAATAATCCTTGGTTCGATCCAGAGATTAATCCTGACGAAAATGGTGTGTATTTCTATTACGCTTATGCGTTCTATGATTACACTGAATACACAGTTAATTACTACGATGTTTCTGATGTTAAATTTAACTACGACAGAGGCATCTTGGCACTTAACAATCCTTTAAGCACATTCGTAAATGGTACAACCATTTATGATGAACTTTCAAATCCAACTGAGTCTGAAATTCAAACATTTGAAAATCAGGCTTGGACATATGCTTTGGCACTTGCTGATATTGATGTTCCTTTTGGTTATGAATTTGACAGGTGGGTGGCATATAAGATGGTTGATGGTTCGCTTGTTGAAGTGACTCTTGATAATCACACAACAGCAAACCCATACCATTACACATTTAATATCTATTTGTTTGCAAACTACACCGCAAAACAATATACAGTTAACTTTATGACACTCAAAACCAACATCAAGTATGACAACTATTATGCAACTGCAAATTTTGTTAACTTCAGACAAGAAACATATACATTTAATGATGTTATCATTGTTCCTGAACTTAAGCTTGATGGTTTCACATTGGTTGGTTATGTGTTCTATCACAACACTGGTTATATTTCAACTGAGATTTTACAAAACGTGTATGAAACACGATATACTCAAGATTTCTTTGGTAGTGATTGGGATGAAAGTGTTTTGAACATTTATAACACTAATGAACTTTTGCAAAAGTGGGCTGCTGGTTCAACATTTAAGTTTAGACCAAATGATTATATTGTTGAAGATGCTAGCGAACTTTATGCTTATGCAATTTATGACGTAAATTCATTCAATGTTAACTATTATGAAGTTGACACAAACAGACTTTATGACTCTGGTTCTTCAAATTATGTTGGTCAAGCAGGCAACACCAACTATTACAGCTCAACTGGAAGTGAAGTTGCAACGTTTAATGAAACATTCACTCCAAAAGATGCTGACAGAGACATTCCTGGTTATGAATTTAAAGGCTGGTATGTTTCACTCTCTCAATATTCAGGTTTGATTTCTGAAATAACAGTTGGTTACAGCACAAATGCATTGCAAATCAATCTTGCAAATGCAATTGGATCGCTCGCTGTTGGAACTGGTTATTCAGATGAAAACATTGGTGATGAAAACTACAAGCAAGATTGGACAAAGGGTGAATCATTTAGATTTAGATATAGAGCTGACATTTATGTTTATGCCATCTATGAAGCTAAACAATATACAATTCACTACATGAGACCGTTTGCAAATAATGTTGCTGACTTGTACGTTGCAGGATATCATTCAAATGAAGCTTATGATGTTTTGGCAACATTTAATGCAAAAACGAACTATGCAAATGTTATTCAAAATGGTATTAGATTCGACTTTAATGCAGATAATGGAGTGCCTTATGGCTTTAGATTTGTAGGTTATTTCATTACATATGACTTAAGTTCAAATGCAAGTGATAATTGTGTTGATGACCTTGTATACACAAGTCATTATTACAATTCAACAGATGAATCTTTGGGAACTATTTATCTTCAAGATTGGAGATCAAATAACAGCTTCTACTTTAGATATTTGCAAGATGTTTACGCTTATCCAATATTCGAGCAATTGACATATAACATCAACTATTATGTTGCAAAAGACAACCTTGTTGGTTCTGCAAACAACATTGCAAATTACACAACATATTATGTTGACGATGTGTTTAAAACTGCAACTTTTGATGAAAAGTACACACCAGCAACAACCGATTTGTTTGGTTATACATTCAAGGGTTGGAAGGTGTTTGATTCACAACAAACTTCTGGAAATATTGCAAACTCTGTTTCAATTGATGATCCATTAACACATATGAGCAGTTTAGAAGGTGGCGGTTATACTATAGCCACACAATCAGACAGATTTGGCACGATTTCTTCTGATTGGACAGTTAATGGTGCAACTTCAACTTCTGGTGGAACCGCGATTGAATTGAATTGGAAATACGTTAACGACATTTATTGCTACGCAGTTTATGAAGTTAACAAATATGTCATTTCTGCATATGTTCCACTTGAAAACATTTTGTATCCTTATACCAATAAAGAAACACCATTAACACCAGATCTCTTTGGTGATGCGGTTTATAGACTTGAAATTGAATTTAACCAAAAATTTGCTTGGGATTCTTCAGTTGATGGTGCATTTGTTATTCCAACAACATCAATCACTGGTTATACATTCATGGGTTGGCAAGCACTTCCTAGTGAAAGTGCAATACTAGACACATTAGACTTGTTCGAGGGTGCTGTTACTTATAAGTTCTTGAATTCTCGTGACCTTGTGCTTTCAATGGAAGCAGACACTGGTGATCTTTATAGACAAAACTATGCAGTTGGTGGTCAATCATATTTCTATAACAGATATGACATATCAATTACACTTGTTGCAATTTATGAAAAGACTCACACAACAGTGCACTATTATGATGCATCATACAACTACTATGATTATCCAAACAACCTTGAAGTTTATTCAGAAAACTTAGACAGAAGAACTTCAGTTGGATTCAATGATTGGTATAATCCTATCAACTTAGGCAAGGGTAGATTTAATGGTTACAACTGGCTTGGTTGGTATGTAACAACAAGTCCACTTTCAGTTGACTTTGATTTGAACACTATTGACAAATCAATAGCGTTTGCTGAAACAAGACCTTCATATGACGGTGGCGTATTCTCTTATGCAAACAATGTGATTAGTTATTCAGTTGTTGGCGAAGATGATGCTTCATTGTCAGATGTTAATTATGTTCAAAACTGGGCATCTCAAGCAGATGACACAACAGGTTCATTCTGGTTTAGATATACCGAAAGCGATATTTATTGCTATGCTGTTTATGAAGCTATTGGTTATCAGTTTACAGTGTATCAACTTGAAACAAACATGACATATCACAATGTATATATTTATGGTGATTCAACAACATTCACATTTACTGTATACTTTAATGACTTAATTACAATATTCACAGAGACAGATGCTAGTGGAAAGATGTATAATGGTATTAAAGTCGGTAAGGATGAATCTTCAATGGTTGAGGTTGCAAGGTTCTATGATAGAACTGGTTATACATTCCATGGTTATCAAGTTTATGAAATAGACGAAATGATGGCTAATGTGTTGAATACAACACAAATAACAAGTTATTCAATGGAAGCCGACGCAACTAGAATTGCAAATGAATCTAGTGATAGTTTCTATTATTATCAAGATTATACAGTTGATGTGCTTAGAAATAGTCCAGCTGAAGGCGTGACATATCCTGAAAACTTCTCAAAATATTTCTATATGAGAGATTATGAAACAGGTGAGTTTAACCTTTATGCACATTATACTGCTGATGAATATAACATTAATTATTTCTGGACAGAAAATAACTCTGTTTATCACAACAGCACAAAACCATCTGGTGTGACAACACTTCCTGTT
>JAZUSV010000160.1:0-3779 GCA_045606885.1 Candidatus Gastranaerophilales bacterium
TATTAACAAAATTTAACAATAATACCAAAAATTGCAGCAATAGCCATATATATTATTGGGTCACGCTTTAATTTAAAAGTTAAAACAAACAATATTAAAACAAGCACAAAGCCCAAGTAATCAAATTTTTCAAAAGAAAAAGAATTCTTTAAAATTAATTCATAAAAAAGCTTAATTCCAACCGAAGCAATTAACGCACAAGATGTTGGCCTTAAAACATATAAAACAGCTTTAACACATTCGCTTTCGCTAAATTTTTTGTATAATCTAAACACTTGAGACGTAATTAAAAGCATAGGCAAAATAAGAGCTAAGCTAGATAAAAATGCACCCTTAAAGCCTAGCGCTCTAAAACCTGCAAATGTTGCCATGTTAAGTCCTATTGGACCTGGAGTAATTCCTGATATTGCAATCATTTGGGTTAGCTGGTCAGTTGTAAACCAATTATATATTTCACACATATGATATAAAAACGGCAAAGATGCGTATCCGCCACCATAGGTAAATAAACCAACTTTTAAAAATTCAAACATTAGAAGAAAATAAGCACTATGCATTTTTCTTTCTCCTAAATAAATATATTATCACTCCTAAAAATACGGAAATTAAAATTAAAATAGCTGGGTTTACTTTAAAAATTGACAACATCAAAATTAAAACAAACCAAAGCGAAGAAAATAAATCAATAATACTTTTTTGCCACATTTCTTTTAGGGCCAAATATATTAAAACTATTACCGATAAATTAACCCCCCAAAAAACACCTTCAATAAAAGGTAAGTTTATTATTTTATTTAACAAATTGGCAACTAATAAAATCGCAAAAAAAGGTGAAGTGCTCATTCCTAATATTGCAGCAAGTGCACCTTTAATTTTTGCCATTTTATAACCAACTAAAATAGACATATTAACCGCAATAATCCCAGGTAAACATTGGCTAACACAATAAAAATCACACAATTCATCTTCAGATAGCCAATTTCTTTTTTCGACAATTTCGCTTTTCATTATAGGGATAATTACATATCCGCCACCCAATAATATTGCGCCGATTTTAAGAAAAACAAAAAATATATTTAAAAAACTAACCTTCATGTATAATTATATTAACACAATAAAAAAGGCGAGAAAACTCGCCTTTTTTATATTTTATTTTACTGCGCAACTATGCTACGCACGATAACAATCTTGAAGGGTAGTCATCAATAAACCAGCGTCTTCGTACTCCAAATGTATTGAATCCGGATGTATTTCTTTTAAAATTGTATGATATAAACTTTTTAACTGTTCTGCGTCACTTCCGTTTGCTTTTGCATTTCGGAAAGCAGCTCTTATTGTATCAACATCCCATTTTACTTGAGCAGAACTACTTGGGTTTACTCCGCTGTTTGGTGGTGTTGCGCCATTTGGGCTCGAAGTACCACTACTTGCTCCGGAAGAAGAACTTGATTTTGGCGCTTCAAGTTGCGGACTTGTTGTACTGCTTACAGGCGGTGGAGTTGTCTTATGGAATTTCAAACCGTCTTTAACAATTTTTAAAGAATCAATTATACTTTGTGATTGACCTGTTACATTTTTTGCATAGGCTTTAGCACCAGCAACAGAGCCAACAAGAGTTGTTGTACCTGTACCTAAGTTTTCTAAAGAATCTTTCTTTTGTGCGTCAGTTTCAGCAGTGGCAAAACCATACAAACCTTTTCCAACTTGGAACGCGCCTACACCAAGACCGCCAGCAATTAAAAATGGAGTAGCTGCACCACCCGTAATAAATGTCAGCGCAGCGCAACCACCAACAATCAATGCTGTTTTAAGTGGATGTTTGAGCGCTTCTGTAAACGGTTTTACTAAACCTTTCGCAAAACAGGCTAGCCCTTCTCCAAATCCAATTTTACCGTCATCTATTCCACCAGTACAAGTATTTCCCGTTGCTTCGCTTACATCAAATACAAACTCATCCTTAGTCAGTTGCTGTGAATATTGCGCACCTGTGAAAGTTGGCGCATAGTTTGATGTGTAACTTGGCGTATAGTTTGATGTGTAACTTGGTGGCATATACAATCGTTGATTGTTTATTCGAGCAGCCCAATCGTAAGTTCCGTAAACTGACATAAAAACTCCTTGATAACTAAATATAAATCCCCTATATTAGTTACAAAGTATTTTTATCTAAAAAAATTGCCAAAAATTAAACATTTGTTAAAAATATTTATTTTAAATTATTTAATTTTGAGTGAATTTACGAAGTCAGGCACGATTTTTGGATTATACGCCTTTTCGTTAACAATTGAAATAATTAGCTTTGTTGAAGATTGTTGTTCTTCATTTTGTGATGAATACGCAGCAATTGTCCCAACCACTTGTTTAAAAGGAACATTTTTAATATCTGCCTTATACACAACATAAGGTACAACTTCTTTATCTGCTAAATATCGTCCCCTTGTAACAAATTCAAAATTTTCGTATGTCACAATAGCGTCTTTTGATTTATTAACAAGTTTTTTAATTTTATTTTCAATATCGCCATTATAAAAATCAGAAACACTAACCATATCTTCATCTTTTAAATCAAGAATTGTAATTTTTTGTCCTGTTGGCAAATATTTTGCATTAACTTTTTTATATCCAAACAAATTAAAGCTACGATACAATTGATAATCACTTGGAACATTTGAAAAATCACCGTAGTTTTTTTCACTTTCAATAAACTCTTCTCTTGTTGGATATTGGTAGTTTTTAATTTTTTCTTTTACAAATGCATATCCGCCAAGCGCAAAAAATGCAACTATTAGTGCTACTATTAATATTTTTTTAAAAATGCTTTTTAAACAGCCCATTAATTTTCTCCTCTTGATTTATTCAAGATACTATTATTTTGATTTTTTTGCAAAATTGTAAACTAATTTGCATGAGGATGAGCTGTTTCGTAAACCTCTTTTAATCGTTGCATTGAAACGTGAGTATATATTTGAGTATTTTTAATACTAGAATGTCCCAATAATTCTTGAACAATTCTTAAATCAGCACCGCATTCAAGCATTTTAGTTGCAAAACTGTGTCGAAAAACATGAGGAGTAACATGCTTTGTAAAATGAATTGATTGCAAACAAGCCTTGAGCGCTTTTCTAATGCTTTGATTTTGCAAACGGTATCCATTGTAATTAATAAACAAAGGACTATTTGACGATTTAGAAGTTTTACAGATTAAATCTGAAACATTTTCAATGTAGTTAATTAATCCTTCTTTTGTTTTGTCGGGAATTAAAACTATTCTTTCTTTTGCGCCTTTTCCAAAAACACGAATTTCATTTTGTTCCAAATTTAAGTTTTCATAGTTTAAGGATGATAGCTCAGAAATTCTCATTCCTGAAACCCACAACAATTCCAATATTATTCTATTTCGATAACCCGCAGGAGTATCAATTTTAATTCCTCTTAAAATATTTTCAACTTCATCTTCATACAAAAAATGTGGAAGAGTTTTGTTTTGTTTTGGAATTGAAATATTGTCAGCAGGATTATATTCAATTAATTCTTCTTGATATAAAAACTTGTAAAAAGCTCTAACTGAAGCAATTTTTCGAGCTATAGTTGTTTTTGTATAATTTATTTGCGAAATAAATCTAATATACTCGCTAAATTTTTCAGGCTCAACTTCAAGAGGGTTAACCTCACCAATCCACAATAAAAAAGTATACACATCAGCACAATATGCACGGATTGTGTGAGAAGAAAAATTCTTTTCACTTTTTAGGTAAATTTTAAAATCGTCTATAAACTCT
>JAZUSV010000161.1:0-3953 GCA_045606885.1 Candidatus Gastranaerophilales bacterium
AAATATCGTATATCAAATACAAGGTCCTTTCTAATGTAATAAAATAATTTATAGTCATTTGTAGTTGATAACTCTGCAACCTTAAAACCGCAATTTTTAAGCCAGATTAAAGAATCAAAATTGGACTTGTAAATAAAGTTATAAAGGACATCAAATTCGGTTTTAAAAAATTCGATTTTGTTAATAATAAATTTAAAAAAAGCTTTTTTCTCGAAAACATGTTGATTTGTCGATAACAACCATACTTTTGCAACATGTGGCACTTCAGTTTCAAAAGCGCCACCCATAGCAAGAGGAAGGTTGTTTTTAGAAGATAGAAAATATGTATATTTAGTAGGTTTTAAGCATAATTTATTCAATTCATAAACAAACTTAGAATAATCTTGGGCATCAAGCTCTTCTTTATCTTGCTTTCGAAGTGAATTTAAAAAAGAATTTACATATTTTTTATTAGGAATTACTTCTTTCACATTGCCTCAACTTGTTCAACTCCGAGAGTAGTGCTTATTGCTAAAATATTTAAAGGAAGCGGAAATTTTTGAACAATTTTTACACTTACTTCTTTATCTGGATGACTCAATGGACAAAATTCGACATTTTTATTAAAAAGTTTTTCAGAATTATTTATACTTTCGTGACATCTTGCATTTTGAAACAATGTGCCATTATCATTTTTAATAAAAAAGTCTTCTCTTGAATTTAAAATTTTAACTTCAATGTTATTAATTATCTTTTTAACTCCAAGAGTTCCTTGTCCTTCAAGGTTAAGGGTTTCGAGTTCAAAATCGAACGGAAAACCTACAACAACATTTTTAGCCTCATAAGGTAAAATCAATTTTCCATTTTCATTTACTTTTAAATTTTCGCACACTCCGCAATCTGCAAGTACACACACTGTTTCATTTGCCAAATGAGGAATTAAAAGTTCGTTTGTTGGAACATCAAATTTGAAAGACAGAGCACAGTCTAATAAAAAAGCGCTTTTCATAGAATTAAAAACTCGAGATTTAAATCTTTCAATAGTGCGAACCTCAATTCCATTTAATTCTCTTTTTATAACAAAATAAGCAATATCTTCATTATTTTCCCTAATTGTTGTAACACTCTCAATTTTTCCGTTTGTGCAATGAGTATGCCATGCAGAAATCTTTTGCTTTGGATTGTATGTTAGCGCATTTATTGTACCATCACTCATAACACACCACAAAATCCTATATGGCTCTTTAGAATAAGCCATATCAACGATTTGCTTACCTTCAAAAAGGTGTCCTGCTAAAAGTGTTAATTCGTCTCCGTCGTATGAATCTGAAAGATAGCTGTAACCTAAATCACGAACAATATTGCCACCAGATTGAACAAATAAAACCATAGACCCAGACACAACGGGTTTAATTTTAGATGAACCATAATACGATTGAATATTTGAAACGGGTGCAGGAGATGCGCAAAAAATACCGTCAGAACCGTTAATTGCCCACTCAGCATTACTTGTTAGTGCTATTAAATCATCAAAAGGAATTAAGTATTGAATTACATTTGCAACATTATCATAAATTGACATCGTAATAGCGTCAGTTGCATTCAAGGGTCTTGAAATATTAAAATTATAATTTGTTCCACTTTGACTTGCCCAAAATGTTTGTGGAGAATTAATCGAAGAAGCGAATATTTTTCTTTGTTGAAAATAGCACACGCAAGAAGGATTATCGCTTTCAAAAGGATTAACAAACAAAGGCGCACAACTTGTTAAATCTGGTTCTATATTGTTGTCTATAAAAGAGTTTTGATTTGTAGTACCAACATAGCCAAAAATGCCATTTACAGCACGATAAACATTATATTCTTGCGCATCTGAAACCTCATCCCATTCAATTTTAATATACTCGGCAGTAGTCCAATATGCTTCTTTATGTCCAACAACTTGAACTCTTTCGCTTCTTGAGCTTTCTTCATTGGAATTTTTTAAAACAGAACAAACAACATATTCATAAGTTGTCGTATTAGAGCTTAAAGAGCCTGTGTAAGTAGCTATTAAGTTTTGCGGAGGAAGAATTGCTGCCTTGAAAATAATTTCACTAAAAGACCAATTATCGTCTGCAAATCTTGATAATTCAAAAGGACGGTAGTTTCTATGAACAAAAGTTATCACATCAGCTTGCTGAACATAATCAAGAAAAAAGATGTCTTCTTCATTATAAGGAGTTTCAAGTTCATATATTTGCGAATTTACATCTAAAACATATTTGCCATTTTTGATAAAGCGAAAGTATTTGTGTCCAACTTCAATTACATAATTTTCCGTTAAATCAAATACAAAAGGAATTAATCTGCACTTTTTATCTTTATACTTTGCGCTTTCAAGATATTCAAGCCCAGAGCGATTCATTACACATCCTTCTTGAAGAACCAAGCCGTTTTTAAGTGATTTCAAACCAAGATTGTAATGTTCTAAATCAATTCGCCCATAAAGCGAAGGGGATAAAATACCTTTAGAAAAAGAATTTTGAGTAACTCTAATGCTCATATTTAACTCCTAGAATCCAAATAAGTATCGTCTTTATACAACATATTTGAGCTTTCGTAAGCGTTTAATACTTTTGCATGACTTAATATTTTTGTATATTTCTGCCAAGCCAATTCCCCTTTTTGAATACTTCCAACAATAACACTAGAAGTAAGCGAGGCAAGGTAGTACGCTAATGCCATAGAAAATTCGCAAGAAAAATAAATCTCTTTTTCAACTCGTCTAGTGTAGCGCAAAATGGGATTTTCAACATTTGTTAAAATAACAGTATTGCCATCTTTAGAAGACGAAATTGAAAATTCTTGCTGAGCATAATCACCTTTTTGAAAAACATCTCTTGCACAAATGCAATCATTTGGATAGTCGTAAGTGTATTTATAGTTAGTAATTTCGCTTTGAATTTCTGATAAAGACAATTCTTTGAATGTTGAAGCAAAATTCCAATCAAAATCTTTTAAAACATAATCTCTTGCTAATTCATAATAGTTATTCAGCAATATTGCTCGATTATCCGTAGAATTAGGGTTTTCCAAAGGAATTGAAACACCTAAAACATTTAGAGCAATATTAAAAATTTGAGCTTTTGACATATATTTCCCCTAAAATTAAAAATTATTTTCGTAATCTGGCTCTTTTTTCTCACCAATGCTAAACCATTGGGATGAAACTTTGGCGGTTTTTCCTAAAGCATTAAGAGCATTTGAAAAAACAGAATCATTGTATTGTTTGTTGTAAGCATTAGCTTGATTTAAATAATTATTTGCCTGTTCAAAATAATCAAATGCCCTTGCATCATATTCATTTTTCAAATTATTTGCTTCGTTATACGACATATCCAACACGTCTTGGTAAAGCATATCGCTAGTTGTTGAATTAACATCAAATCCGCTCGCCGAACTTTTTGCTTTTTGCAGATTTGCAGCTTGTATTGCGTTAATTTTTTCAAGACGAGATTTGTCAATTCCCATCTGTTGCTGCCTCAAACCTTCACTCTTAGCAAGATTTGCATTATTAAGCGCAAGCTGTACCCTATATTCATTATTTTTCTTCGCTGTATTTTGAGCATTTACTTCATGAGCTACCGTTGTTGTAATATCAAACAAAGCTTTTGTTAAATTCATTGCAAAAGTACACATTTATCCTCCATTAGATAAAGAAAAGTGGGTCAAAAGACCCACCAAAACTATATTTCATGAGCAGAAAGACCATCTGCAGCAACAACACCAGAAGTAATCTTGCCTGTGGTTTCAGCACTTCCTTCAACGTTGTATACTAATCTCATATATCCAAGATTTCCTTTTGGAAGATATGAAATTGGAAATTTTGCACCAGCTTTTAATTTTGACAATTCTAATTTTGTTTCAATTAAATCAACTG
This sequence comes from Candidatus Gastranaerophilales bacterium, assembly GCA_045606885.1. Taxonomy (GTDB): domain Bacteria; phylum Cyanobacteriota; class Vampirovibrionia; order Gastranaerophilales; family Gastranaerophilaceae; genus RUG14156. Next base: position 3,902 of record JAZUSV010000161.1, read on the forward strand.
ATTCAGAAAAATCAGCGGTTTTTGATGTTTGAAATACAACAGATAAAGCAGA
>JAZUSV010000162.1:0-3604 GCA_045606885.1 Candidatus Gastranaerophilales bacterium
AAAAAGTTATATGATTATATAAAATCTTTCCCCTTTATTATATTATTTTGATGGATATCCCCTAAGATAAGGAATTAGTTTAATTGCAAAACAATTTCGACAGTCTTGATAATTTAGAATTAAGAGTACAAAAATCTTCAGTTGTACAACAAAGAGCAGGTCTTGTTGCTGTTTACATGTATAAACAATTCATTGAATTTCATCAAGCAACACTTAATACTAACGATATGTTTTCAAAAATTCTTGATAACTTAACTGTTGTTATGGAATATCTAAAACAATCTTTAAACATTAGAAATGTTCCTGTACAGAACGTTACTTGCACAGTAGACTCAACTAAAACATTAGCAATTGTTAACGTTTTATGGCACACAATTAGTTTTACGTGCAGATTTAATATCTCGCCTAAGGCTCTTCCACAAAAAAATGGTTCCCCAATGTTTTGTGGCAGAATTTTTGCAATAAACGGCGATTTTTCAAAGCTAATAAAAGAAGAAGATGACCTTGAAACCCAAATGGACATTTTATTAGCAAATGAAATTGCTTCTTTGTATATTCCAGCAGAAAAAAATCAAGGAACAACAATGACAATTCGCCATAAAGGAAATCAAGAATTATACATTTCGCAACTTGATGCACCAAGAGAATTTTTGTTAAAAGTTATCGAAATTGTTTGCGCTGGTGGCGAATTCCATAAACAAAATGACGATAAAAAAGGGTTTATGTTTTAAACACTCATTTTTTGAATGATTTTATCAGTTTACGTTGATGTTTTAATCGTAGGCGAAGAATGAGCCTTACGAGTAAAGTATGCGTAGATTGCGTAGAAAAACAAAGCAAAGCTTTAGATTTTCAAGCAAGCCAGCTGAGGCGTTGGTGAACAACGCACAAAAAAAGAGAGTTCATTTTGAACTCTCTTTATGGTGGGCGTTGAGAGGCTCGAACTCCCGACATCTTCCTTGTAAGGGAAGCGCTCTACCAACTGAGCTAAACACCCTAAATATTTAATTTTCATCTTCCCGAGGGAAGCGCCTTTCTTATTCGTCAGCTGAAGCTGACTAGCAACTGAGCTAAACGCCCTTGGGTTTTTCGCCCTTGCGTAATATTTATATTACAATATCAATTTTTATTGTCAAGCGTTTTTTATACTTTTTCTATTTCAACCTCTTGATTTTTAAATTGCATTTCGTAAAGCGCCTTATAACGACCGCCTTCGATTTTAAGAAGTTCCTCATGCGTTCCTTGTTCAACAATTTTTCCATCATCTACAACAATTATTTTATCGGCATTAAATATAGTAGATAATCTATGAGCAATAACAAAAACTGTCCTATCTTTCATCAAATTATCTAAAGCTTTTTGCACAATTTTTTCAGATTTATTATCCAATGCACTAGTTGCCTCATCTAAAACAACAATTGGCGCATTTTTAATCATAGCTCTTGCAATTGCTATTCTTTGTTGTTGTCCTCCAGATAAAGATACTCCGTTTTCCGCAATATTAGTATCTATTCCTTTTTCTAAAGTTGAAATAAATTCATCCAAATGAGCTGCAACTAAAACATTTTTAATTTCTTCATCTGTGGCATTTTTTTTGCCAATTAAAATATTTTCTTTAATTGTTCCTGAGAACAAAAAGTTATTTTGGAATACTTGAGACACCGAATCCCTTAAAGAATTTAATTCAAAATCTTTAATATTTACACAATCAAAATAAATTCCACCATTTTTAACGTCGTAAAATCTTGGCAAAAGATTTACTATTGTAGATTTTCCACCACCAGAATTACCAACTATTGCAACTGTTTCGCCACGTCGTGCGCTAAAAGAAATATTCTTTAACACGTCAATATCTTCATCATAAGCAAAAGTTACGTTTTTAAATTCAATATTTTGCGGAACAAAATCAAGCTTTTTATTTCCTTCATTTTTAATTCTCGATTTAAAATCAAACAATTCAAACACACGGCTAATTGCTACAAATATGTTTTGTAACATTGTTAAATCGTTTCCTAGTGTTTTAATTGGCTTATAAAGCAATAGCAAAGAAGTAATGAAACTTGCAAAGCTACCTGTTGTTAGTCTACCTGTTAAAATCAATTGATTACCAACAAGCATCACAACTGCAATACCAATACTTGCGATTAAATACATAATTGGTGACAACCAACCAACCCTTTTTGTTAAAGACATTTGCAAGTTAAAAGTTTCTTTGATTAATTTTTGTATTTTATTATTTTCTTGCTCTTGCAAATTATAACCAGCAATTACTTTATTACCTTTATATGTTTCATTGAACACTGTTGTTATATTTCCACCCACAACAGTTGTTGAATTTGAAACGCTTTTGATTTTTTTTCTTAAAAAAGTCATCGGAATAAAAGCTGAAACCAGAACAACAACGCCAACAACAGCCAATTCCCAAGAATTATACAAAAGAACAAACACAAGACCAAGAGCGCTTGTGAATGCTGTAACTAAGGTTTTTAGTGTATTTATCAACATTTTGCTTGCAATATCTGGATCGGACAAAAATCTCGAAATTACCAAGCCTGACGAATTATCATCATAAAACTTTGAATCTAAATATATTAATTTTTGATATAAATCTATTTTTACTTTATTTGCAATTGTCAATCCAATCCAATCAGAAAGATAAGTATTTAAATATCTAAGAGTTCCTTGAACCATTGCAAATATTACAACGCCAATTGGAATAATTCCTGCTAACAAGTCTCTTGTTAATACAAAATTACCAACTTGCATTGTTTGTCCGTTAACAACAACATCAATATATGGTTTTAAAACAAAAGCAGTAACACCATCTAATAAACCTAATGGGATTGTCAAAAAGAATGCTATAGCAATTCTAAACAACAAAGGTTTAATATATGGAAACATTCTATTTAAAAGATACTTATAATCAAAAGCCGTAGCGGTCTTAATGTTGTCTAATTTCATTTCAAACTTCCGTAATTTCTAATCAACATAAATATTAACACATAAAAAATGAGTCACGCCAAATTATTAGAAATGTTAACATTTTTTTAAAAAATAAATTTTTAAAATATAATTAAACATAAGGATAGAAAATACAAAAAATTATGAGCGCAAATTCCAACGCAATTAGAGAATATTATCAAGCAATTAAGAATAAACTAGTTCAAACACGTTTTGATGCAGCACTTACCAGCATCAACAAGTTGTTGCAAAAACATCCTAACGATGAATATGGGCACTACTACAAAGGCGTGTGTGAATTTGCCCTTGAAAAACCACAAGCAGCCCTTAAAAGCTATCAAGAAGCAATTAAATTAGACCCAGGATTTGCAAAGGCATATTTCAATCTTGGTGTTTGTTATTTTATTTTAAGACAATATGACTCTGCTCTAATTAACATTGGAAAAGCATTGATTATATTCACCAAAAGACGTGAATTAGACAAGAAAAAACGTTGCATTGACGCACTAAACGTTATTGAAAGGATGAGAAAATTATAATGAATATTTTAATCATTTCTTCAAGTTTAATATTTCTTTTCTTAATCATCATGCTTGCTTCTGCTTTAATTTTTAAATATGCAAAATTATCTGTAAAATATAGC
>JAZUSV010000163.1:0-5225 GCA_045606885.1 Candidatus Gastranaerophilales bacterium
TGATTGAATTTTCATAGTTTAATTTTAGAGCAATATTGGCATATAAATTTACTTTATTTTTGTCATTTGTTGCAATAAAAATATTTTTTGAATTAAGTGGATTTAGCAATTTAGAAGTTGTATCAAGTATTGTGTTAAACTTCATTGTTCTTTGAAATTTTTCGCTATACTTTACATAAGGTGAGTTTTCGTCTAGTGTTATGTATGAAAAATTCAATTTTTCAAAATCGACTGAATTTATATTGTGTTCTTTATTAAAATTTGCACCCATTAACTCTAGAATTTTGAAAGATTTTTCTGTATTTGTTGAGTTGTTGAATTTATATCTGCAAACGTTTAAATCGTATGCACAACAAATAATATCTTGAAGCAATGAAATGTTTATAAAATCGTTTTCATCTGCAAGATTGATATTTTCTATTGTGTCGGGATTGATTATGTTTATGAAAGGTTTTTTGATAGCTTCTTTAGATGAAAGTATTGCAGCTGTTATTTCGTCTTGGGTTTCTTTTTTTGATTTTAGTGCAGTTAAAAACGATGAAGATTGAATTTCATCTCCTAGACCTGAAAAAATTTCATCAAAAACTTCCCGACATTCCGTAAAACTTAAATCTTGATTATTTAAAACTTTATTTGTTGCCTCATTAATCATAGCTAAACTATAACATATTATTAATAATTTTAAAATTCTTAAAATAAATTCCTTGTATGCTTGCAAAATAAATATGTTTATAGTTTGATAGAAATAAGACAGTACACAAATAAAAAGGAATTTAACAAAGTGGTTAAAATAAGATTAAAAAGATTAGGTTATAAAAAGAATCCAAGTTACCGTATCATTGCAATTGACAGCCGTTGCAAACGTGAAGGTGCTCCAATTGAAGAATTAGGATTCTACAATCCAAAATCAAAAGAAATGAAATTAAATGTTGAAAGAGTAAAAGCTAGATTAGCTCAAGGTGCTCAAGCAACTGAAACAGTTATGTACTTAGTTAACAATGCTAACGAAGATGGTACATTAAACTATAAAAAATCTGAAAAAGTAAAACTTTCTAAAAAAGCTCAAGCTAAATTAGAAGAAGAAAAAGCAGCTGCAGCGGCAGCAGAAGCGGAAGCTCCTGCTGAAGTTGAGGCGTAGTCAAGTTTATAAGAACACTCAAAGAGCCTCAAATACTATGAGGCTCTTTTTTTATTAGTTATTAAGATAAAGGGTTTATGAAATGGAAAATATTAAAACAATAAAACCAGCTGATAGAATTGCAACTTTGCCAAAATATGTTTTTGCTCAATTAGCGGAAATGAAGCAAGAGGCGATTGAGCGTGGCGTCGATGTTATTGATATTTCTATTGGAAACCCAGACGGTGCTACTCCAAGACCTGTTGTAGATATGGCAACAAAAGCAATTCAAGACCCTGCTAACCACGGTTATCCAAATTTCAGAGGTAAAATTGAGCTAAGACAAGCAATTTCAGATTGGATGAAAAAAAGATACAATGTTGAAATTGACCCTAAAACAGAGGTTCAAACACTTATTGGTGAAAAAGAAGGGCTTGCAAATATCGCTCTTGCGTATACAAATCCTGGGGATATAAATATTATTCCTGACCCATATTATCCTGTTTTGTGTCGTGGAACATTGATTGCAGGTGGCAATCCATATTTTGTTCAATTAAAAGAAGAAAATAAGTTTTTAATTGATTTAACAGATATTCCAACAGATGTTGCTAAAAAAGCAAAAATGTTTTTCATTAACTATCCAAACAATCCAACAGGAGCAATTGCTCCAAAAAGTTTTTTAGAAGATGTTGTTCATTTTTGTAAAGAATATGGAATATTGTTGGTTTCAGATTTGGCTTATGGTGAAGTTTGCTTTGGTGATTATCGTCCATATTCAATTTTTAATATTGAAGGTGCTAAAGATATTGCAATGGAATTTCATTCGTTCACAAAAACATTCAATATGGCAGGTTGGAGATGCGGTTTTGCGGTTGGTAAAGAAGAATTTATCAATAACTTGTATGCAATGAAATCAAATATGGATTATGGTACTTCAACAATTGTTCAAGACGCTTGTATTGAGGCACTTAATATGCCAATGTGCCATGTTCAAGGAATTATGGATATTTACCACGGTAGACGTGAAGTTATGGCACGTGGATTTACCGAGCTTGGCTTCTATGCTCCAAGAAGTGACGCTACGATGTATTTCTGGATTAAAATTCCTTCAAAATTTAAAACTTCAATGGAATTTTGCGAATATGTATTAGAAAAAACAGGAGTTGTGGTGACTCCAGGAAGTGCATTCGGACATTTGAGTGACGATCATTTTAGAGTTTCTCTTGTTCAGCCAAATTATCGAATAGAAGAAGTATTTAAAAGATTTAAAGAAGCAGGAATTAGATATGAATAAAAAAGGCTCGTTTGAGCCTTTTTTATTTTAAATATTCGTCAAATTTTTTGTTAACATCAAAATAAAATCCGCAATTATCAAGCATTTCAACTCCATTGTAAATTAAATCAGGATTAATATTTGGATAGTCTCTGCAAAATAAGGGTCTAAACCAATAAATTAAACATCTATTATTTTTTGAAATAAACTTGCATTCAAATGTTAAAGCGCCGTTTTGAAAATCTTGTTTGTTTTCGACTACTCCTGAAATTCTAAAATTTCTGTAATATCTGTGCTTTTTTTGCATAGATTTAAAGAGTTTTTCGTCTTTTACATAACCATCTTTGGTTGAAAAAAGAATGTTTCTACAACATGCTCCGCATTTTTTGCATTTTCCCTTTAAAACATATTTTGAGGAAAAAGTTTTATTGTAGATTTCAAGTGCAAAGTCTTGAATAAAGTTTTTGATGTTCAGAAATATTTTATTCATTTGTCACCATAAAACGTCCTAGTGCTATCCAATGATGCAGATTTTCTATGTCAAAAACTTGCAAAATATATTTTCCTGATTCGCTTAGGGTGAAATAATCAATGTAATAATTTTTATTATCAACTCTTCGTGTAATGTTTCTTATTCTTGTAAAACCGCCTAAATGCGCATTGTCGTCTTGTTTTATTATTTGATATTTTATGTAATCTGATTTAAATCCTTGAGGATTATAGATTAAAAAATATATTCTATTATTCAATAAAAAAACATCTTCGTTTTTCAACTCTTCATCTTTTGAAATGCTAATTCTTGGGTCAGTTGATGAAATAAATAATGAAGGTTTTTCTTTTTTCTTCCAAAAAAACGCATAACAAGGCGAAGATAAGATGATTATTAGAACAATTAATAAGATTTTTTTAATCATTTTTTGATAACGCCATCATACATTATTTTAGTTTTTGCTTTGATTTTTTCTTTTAGGGTTTCATCTGTTGAAAATTCAATGAATTTTTCAAACGCCAAGATTGCCTCTTGCGCCTTGCTGTCTGCCTCGTAAATCATTCCTAAAAGATAATAATAATCTGCTTGAATTGGATTAATTTCGATTGCTTTATATATCTGAGCTTGCGCATTTTCGTAATTTTTTAATTCAAAATTAACTAAAGCTTTGTTGTAGTATGTTTTTTCATCATCTGATTTTATATCTATCATTTTATCTAAAATAGCATCAGAGCCTTCATAATCTTTTAATTCATATAAAACTTGGGCATATCTTGTTAATATTTCTAGGTTTTCACTATCTAGTAACAGAGCTTGTTCGTAATAATTTTTTGCATACATATTCATATTTAGCGCAAAGCAACTATCTGCTAAACCAAGATATATTCTGTAATCGTCGTTGTTTGTGTTTAAAAGTTTATTAAATAGAGATTTTGCTTTTTTGGCTTCTCCTGATTGGATTAGATTTTGCCCCATTTTGATTTGGTTTTCATATAAATCTTTTTGAATATCTGATAGCAAAATTTTATTGTTTGCCAATATTTCTTCATTTGTTTTTAAAAGGGTATTGTAAATTAACGATGCGTCATCATATTTACCCATTTGTGTCTTGATTATTGCAACATTATACAATGCCACAGGATTACCCTTGTCTTGTGCGAGTATTTCATTGTAGTGTTTTAGCGCATCTTCAAACTCTGCATTATTTTGATATAATCTGGCAATTTCAAATTTAAGAATATTGTCTTGTGGTCTTAGCTCTAATGCTTTTGATAATACGTCAATTGCACTTAAAAAGTCTTCTTTTTGAATGTATAATTTTGATAATTCTACATAAGCATTTGAAGCTTCGGGGTAATGTTCAATATATTTTTCATATTGTTCAACTGCTTGCGTTGTTTTGTTTTGTTGCGCTAATAAGTTTGCGTAATCAAAACGGATTGAATGAAGTTCTTCGTCAAGCTCAAGTGCTTGCTTGAAGGACGCCAAAGCAGAATTAATATCTTGTTTTTGCATTTGTACAGTAGCTAGGTTTGCATAGCTCATAGCGTCGTTTTTATTTATTCCAATTGCGCTTTTAAAAGCAAGTTCAGCTTTTGCAAGATCACCTTTTCTTAAAAGTGCTAAACCGTAGTTAGAATAATCTCTGAAGTCTTTGGGGTGATTTCTCAAAGCTAGAGCAAAATATTCAATTGCGTTTTCGTAGTCTTTTTGTTCAAGATGAATATTTGCTATTGAAGCAAGACCTTCAAGGTTGTTTGGATATTCTTTTAAAAATTCATTGTAAGCGCTAATTGCTCCTTGCGGGTCGTTTAGCAGACTTTTAGTATTTGCTATATTTATGTAGTTGTATTTGTAATCATTCAATAAAGCTTGGGCTTTTTCGTATGAGGATAGTGCGTTTTGATAGTCGTATTGTTGAGAAAATAGATTGCCTAAGCTAATATATAAAAATCCGTCCTCTGGTCTTAGGGCAATTGCTGTGTTATAAGCAGAGATAGCTTCTTGGTATTTTCCAAGATTTGTATATAGCCCTGCAAGTTTTATGTTTAACACTGCGTCATCTGGAGAGTATTGCAGTGCTTTGATTATATAATCTAGTGCTTTTTGATAGTTGCCTTCTTGTTCTTGAACTATGGCACTATTGTACAATGTGTTTGATTGTGCGCTCATTTTTGCATTAGCAAAATCTTGTGATAAAGCAAAACATGAAATTGCGCAAATTGATAACAATAAATTCTTTCTCATACTTACTATTGTAAACGTCACAGGGCAAAATGCAACTATTAAAAAATATAACAATAGTCAAATGTTTATTTATTTTAATCTGATTTTATATTAAAATA
>JAZUSV010000164.1:0-9022 GCA_045606885.1 Candidatus Gastranaerophilales bacterium
TGTTTTCTTTTCTTTCTTCAAAAATTTATCAAGTATTATTTCCATTTTGTCAGGTTGAAGTGGTTTTTCAATGTATTCATCATAACCATACCTATACATGAAATTTTCCCTGTTTCCTTGTTCAATTGTTTGAACAACGATTGGTGTGTCGAATCCTTCAATTTCATGAAGTTCACGAACAACATCACGACCATCAATTCCATGTCTGTATGTGTTATTTGTTAAAATCATGTCAAACTTTTCACCATTTTTGATTTTGTCAACAATTGCTTCACCAGTGGTCACAAGTTCAACAGAAAGTCCAAAGCATCGCAAAATTTCCCTTGCTTGTTGTAAAAAATAGTCATGATAATTTCCAACAAGAACTTTGCCTTTGTATTTCTTTTTATAAACATATTCTTTTTCTTCAACAATTGTTGATTTTGGAAGATTTTCTTCTTCATTTTCTTCCATCAATTTGATTTGATTTTTTAATCTTTCAACTTCCTGTTCGAAAAAATTCTTTTTATCAAGAATATTTTGTGCATCGTTTGAAAGAGCATCAAGCATTTTGTCTTTTTCTTTGATTTTTTCTTTCATACTTGAATACACATACAATGCACCTGCAACAGAAACACATGCGATTCCGACACTTACAATTTCGACCATAATTCATTCATCCTTTCTTTATAGTTTTTTTATGTATTTCTATGTATTAAAAATAACATAGCACATAAAATATTACTGTGTATTATACAACAATTTTTTTAAAAATATTGTCGCAATTTGTCAGTAAAAACAAATTTTTTCAATTTCATTATACCACATTCAATTTGAAAGTGGGACGATTCCGACACAGTAATTTGTTTTTATAAGTGGGACAATAAAGTCAGGGTGATTTTATGAATAGTGAAAAAGAATTCCTTTTAAAGAAAAATTATATGCCGATTATATATAAAAACATCAAGAAATTCAGAAAAGAATCAGGTCTGTCTTTGATGCAAGTTGCAGAAATATTGGACATGTCTGCTGATTATTTACGAAGAATTGAATCTGAAAATGATGCAAACAAAACTTGTTCATTGAAACTTTTAATCAAATTCAGTATTCTATATAATCGACCACTTGATGATTTTATAAAGGAATAATCGCATTAAAGATTGGACTTCATGTTCAATCTTTTTTCATATCACGATGGAATTGTCCCATTTCCAAAAAAATTATACCACAAACACGACCATCAAACAAGAGTCTGATGAAGAACACTTATATGTGCTAAAATCATATTGTAAAGTGCTAAAACGACAGCATGGGAAGGATGTGATGTGTTTGGAAAAAAATGATGCCATTGGCATGTTAGACTTATTCGGAAATTATGGACACTATGAATGCAATGTTGGAAAAGTTATGGATGAACTTGGAATTTCTATTTCCAAAATGCGAAAACTAACTGGATTGAATCATGAAATTGTGAAGAAATATTATGATGATCAAGTTGTTAGAATAGACAAAGATGTATTTGCAAAACTATCATATGTCATCATGGTGTATGGAAAAGATCCAAATGAATTATTGAAATATATTCCACCAAAAAAAAGATGATGTCAAAAAATAATCATTCGAAACTGGGCGATATGCGATTGATTACTTCAACATCATCAATTATAATATAATATGTCGTTGAACACATGTCAATATTTTTGATTTGTGATATAATTGAACAAGGTGGTGATATTCATGAACTTAACAAATAAACAATTGGCAGTTATTGAAAAAATGATTGCAGAAACAATTTATGATGGAAAAACAGTTGACTTTTCAAATGAAGTTTTTGAACAACTATTTCAGGAAATCAAAAAAGTTGGCGTCCCTGCTGATAAAGTTTTTTTGAAAAAGGTTTTCAATACTATGATTGAAAAATATGAATCTGATCCAAAACTAAAAGAAGAAATCAAAACAAAACAGGAATCATGTGCAGTGTGATTCCTGTTTTCCTTTTATTTACTTGATTTTTTATATGTTGGACTTTGCCGATTGTCCAACTGGTGCATCAGTAAAGTCCAACACACCAGTAATATTATAAAAAGGTTATTTTTTCAACCTTTCCACCTTCATATGCTTCTGTTCTTCGGATTATTATTTTTTCAATTGTGTTCATTAAGAACTTTCTTTTTTCTTCATCATTCAATGAAGTGTATAATCCTTCAAAATCTTGTTCCAGTAGTTTTTTGACCTTTGTCAAATCTTTTTTCTTTGGTTTTGGTTTTTTGGGTTGTGCTTCTTTTTTATATTCAGCATTCAATCTGTCGTATTCCTTCATGTAATAATCTTTGTCAATTTTATCAAGAAGATACAAGTCTGCAAGTTTGTCCATCTTCTTTTTTATCATTGCAGAATTGTCTTTCTTTGGTTTTTCTTCTTTTGCTTCATCAACAATTGTATTTTCAATTATATATTTTTCTGCTTCTTTTTTAAAGTTATCAAGAACATACTTTTCAAGTGTCTTTTGGTTTATCATTGACTTATTTGTGCATAAGTGGTTGCCATATTTGTCAGTGTTTTTTTGTTTCCAGCATCTATAATATACACGATTGACTGTTCCATCTTTGTTTTTTTGAATATCTCGTGTGAATCTGTTTCCACAGTCCTTGCAATACACAAGACCATCAAATAATGCTTCATATGGGACACCATCTGTTGTTTTAGAAATATGAATGTTCTTTTCCAATATCTTTTGAACTTTGTCCCACAATTCATCATCCCACAATCTTTCTTTGTATGCTTCAATGACTTCATCCCTGCCATATCTTTTCCAAATTCCTATGTTGGCAGTGTCACCTAATCTTTTTCGCATTGTGTCTGTTGAAATGATTGGTGAATATTTTGAATTGTAATAATCAGTTGTTGCACGAATTGATCCAGTGCTTACAAAGTAATTTGCACAGTCAATGGAAATTGCTTTTTCTTCTTCATTCACAACATATTTTTTGTCAACAATATCAAAACCAAATTTCTTTGTTCCTGATGTGACCTGACCATTTTTTCTTTTATTCGCAAAAACGAAATTGATTCTGTCAGATGTTTGGTCAGATTCATTTTGTGCGATTGAAAGTTTTATATTCAAATGAAGTCTTCCATTCGCAGTCTTTGTGTCATAGTCTTCTTCTGTTGCAATCCAATCAACATGGTGTGCATCCAAAATTTCTTGTGTTTTGTAATAGTCTGCAACATTACGAAACCATCTGTCCAGTTTGATGAAGATTACAACATCAATCAAGTCATCCTGAATGTCTTGCAATAATCTTTGAAACTCTTTTCTTTTTGTCAGTTTCTTTCTTGCAGTTGTTCCTTCATCAGCATAGATGTCAACGATTTTCCATCCATTTTCTTTGGCATATCTGACAAGTGCTTCTTTTTGTGCTTCAAGCGAAAGTCCATGTCGAACTTGTTCTTCTGTTGAAACTCTTATATACAAAGCAACTCGCAAAATTTTGCCATCTTTTTCAAATTCAACAACATGTTTTCTTTTCAACTGTTGTCCACTTCCTTTCTTCAATTATAATAATTCATTATCAATTGAATCAATATAATCATTCAGAACTTCGGATTTGGCAGTTTGGACAAAGTTTTCAGCATTCTTTGTTTCACTAGGTGTCAAGTTTTGTGGGTTGATTGGTTGATTTCCTAAAAATTCAATAAATTGGTTGACTTGTGCTTTTGCTGATTCATTAAGTGTTGAATATTTTTGGAAAACATCTGAATCAACTTTTCCTTCACAAATAACACGATGATTTTTCAAATCGGAAATACCAATTTCATCATCCATCACAAAATCAAGGGTGACACCAAAATAATTTGCAATTTTCAACAAATAGGATCTTTTTATTTGTTCAGTTCCTTTTTTATACCATCCACAAACTGTTGTGTATGGAATATTTGTGTCATCTGCAAATTTGTGTTTCTTGACATGCTTTTCATCCATTAAAAAATCAAGTTTTTTGATAAATTCCATTTGACAATCCTTCCTTTCTTAAATACTGCACCGAAAGTTGCAGTCTTGTCAAAATCTATTTTTCAAATATTCGATTGCAACATTCTTTTCTTATTATATATATGAAAGAAAAAATATTTTGTCATCAGTTGTCGTTTGACTTTTTTTCTTCAAATAAGTACATCAAAGACTGTTTCAATGAATATTTCTATTAAATAATACCACTTGTCGTATAAATTGTCCATAGTTTTTGTTAAAAAAGTGTAAAAAATATACTACTTTTCGTATGTTTTTTTCACTTTTTTGATATTTAGGGGTTGATTTAGTACGACAAGGGGTATATTCTTGATTCAGACATACGACAAGGGGTATGTTTAAAAGGTAGTAAAAAATCAAGAAAGGACTGGTGATATAAATGTTCAAAAACCTTGAAGCAGAAATGACACGACAAGACATCACTTTTGAAAAAATGGCAGAATTGCTTGGCATTTCGTACAACTCTTTCAGATTCAAAATGAAAGGCATCACAGAATGGAAATTTTCTGAAATGGTCACAATTCGAAATATTTTATCAGTCGATGAAAAACTGTCTTTTGAATATCTTTTTCATAAAATAGATTAAGGTGATGAAAATGGACTTTGAAAAAATATACAAAGAGTTGGTCAAAGTTGTGGCAGAAAAGCATGGTGTTGTTGTGAATACAGAAATTAAGAAAAAGGATGTGAAAGAAAAAAATGCAACTATTCAAACACCAAATTGATGTATTAGAACAAACAAAAGAAAAAAATCGTGTTGCCTATTATCTCGACATGGGACTTGGAAAAACTTTTGTTGCTTCTGAAAAAATGATGGACTTGAATTCAAAAGTCAACATTGTTGTTTGTCAGAAGTCAAAAGTTTCTGACTGGGTGAAACATTTTGAAGATAACTATGGAAACAGATTGGTGATATGGGATGCAACCATTCGAAAGAATCAAGAAGTTGTTGAAAAGTTTTGTGACAATCCAACAGTAAATGTTTGCAACACTGTGATTGTAATCAATTATGAACTTTTATTCAGAAGAAAATCATTTCAAAAATTAAAAGATTTCACATTGATTTTGGATGAATCTTCAATGATTCAAAACGAAAAAGCAAAAAGAACAAAATTCATTATGAAAATGAATCCATCAAATGTGATTCTACTTTCAGGAACTTGTGTGAATGGAAAATATGAAAATCTATGGTCACAATGTCAGTTGCTTGGATGGAATATCAGCAAAAGACAATTTTGGAATGACTACATCCAAACAAGGTTGATTGATGTTGGTGGAAATTTCATGATTCCTATTGTGACAGGTTATAAAAACATCAGATTTTTGAAAGAAAAACTTCGTGAATATGGTGCAGTCTTTATGAAAACAGAAGATGTCCTTGATCTTCCTGAACAAATAGAAACAAATGTCTTTGTGGATTCCATTCCTGCATATAAAAGATTCATGAAACATTCTATTGTTGAAATAGATGGTCAAGAAATCGTTGGTGATAATTCATTGACCAAAATGTTATATGCAAGACAAATTTGTGGTCAATACAACAAGAACAAACTTGAAGCATTGAAAGAACTTATTGAATCCACTGATGACCGATTGATTATTTTCTACAATTTCAACATGGAATTGGACTTGATAAAAAATATTTGCAGAAATCGACCTGTTTCAATAATAAATGGTGAAACAAAAGATTTGAAAGCATATGAAGAATCTGACAATGCGATTGTATTGATTCAATATCAAGCAGGTGCATATGGTTTGAACTTACAAAAAGCAAATAAAATCATATACTTCACATTGCCATTGTCTTCTGAATTATTCGAACAGTCGAAAAAAAGAACACATCGAATTGGTCAAACAAATACATGCTTCTATTATTACATGATTTCAAAAGACACGATTGAAGAAGATATTTTTGCAACATTAAAAATGCGAAAAGACTTCACAGATTATTTGTTCAAACAGGTGGTGACAAGACATGGGAAACGAAAAGAACTTTGAAAGAAAAGTCAAAAAGTATCTTGATTCTATTGATGCATACCATTTCAAGATTTGGGGTGGTGGTTTTCAGAAAGCAGGACTTCCTGACATTATATGTTCCAATAATGGAATATTTGTTGGAATTGAATTGAAGGCACATGGTGGACATGCTTCTGAATTACAAAAACACAATATCAAGAAAATCAATGCATCAGGTGGTGTCGGAATCATTCTGTTCCCTGATGGATTTGATGAATTCAAAAAACTGATGGAAGGAATGATGACATGCAATACTCATATTCAAGGGTTGGAACATTTGAAAAATGCAAATTCCAGTTCAAATTGCATTATCTTGAAGGATTGAAAACAATATTCAATTGTGATCCAACGAATCCTTTGACACTTGGTCTTGCGATTCATAAAGGGATTGAAACGAATGTTGAAACTGCTATTCAAGAATATTTGATGTCATATCATGTTGTCGATGATTTGATTATCAATGAAACAATAAAGTTGAAATATTTGATTCCAAAAGTCAAAGCAATTCTTCCTTTCGGTGAACACGAAGTCAAAATTGAAACGAATGAATTTCTTGGATTCATTGACCTTGTTTCACCAAATAAAGATGGAACTGTTGACATATACGACTTCAAATATTCAAACAATATTGATTCATACATGCAAAGTGGTCAACTTCATATCTACAAAGATTATTATGAACAAATCTATTCAAAGAAAGTTCGAAAATTGTTCTTTGTATTTATTCCGAAGATTATGATCAGGCAAAAGAAAACCGAAGACCTTTTTCAATTTAGAAAAAGACTTCAATCTGAATTACAAAAGGCAGAAATTAAAATTGAAGAAGTTCAATATGATGCCAACAAAAGAATTGAATTTTTGGAAACTATTCAAAAAATAAAAATCGAAAAAAACTATGAAAAAAATGAAACAAAATTGTGTGATTGGTGCGAATTTCAATCATACTGCAAGAAAGGAATTGATTATATGATTTTACCAAAAAATGAAAGAAAACAAGCAGTTGTGAACACACAACCTGACATGTGGTTGTATGGTGATTCCTATTCAGGAAAAACAGTCTTCATGGATTCTTTTGACAACAATTTGATGTTGAATACAGATGGAAATGTTGACCATATCACTTCCCCTGTAATAAGAATCAAAAATGAAGTGACTGTTGATGGAAGACTTACAAAAACAAAATTTGCGTGGGAAGTTTTCAAAGAAGTTGTTGATGAATTAGAAAAGAAAAACAATGATTTCAAAACAATCACTGTTGACCTTGTTGAAGACTTATATGAACATTGTCGTTTGTATATGTATGACAAAAATGGATGGGAACATGAATCTGATGGTGCATTCGGCAAAGGTTGGGACATGATAAAAACTGAATTTTTATCAACAATGAAACGACTTAAAAATACAGGTTATCAAATTGTCTATATTTCAAAACAATTGACAAGTTCAATCACATTGAAATCAGGACAAGAAATCACAACATTCAAACCAAATATTCCTGACAAAATTGCAAATGTATTGGCAGGAACAGTTGATTTGACTGCAAGGGTTGTTGCAGAAGGCGAAAAACATTATATGTCATTCAAGACATCAGAAACAATCTTTGGTGGTAGTAGATACAACTTCGGTGTTCAAGAAATTCCACTTTCATATGAAAGTTTCATGGACATAATGATCAAAGCACAAAAAAATGAATCAACTTCAAAAGTAGAAAAACAAGTGAATGCTTCTACTTCACAAGAGAATGAAGAAAAATCAGAAGAAATTGATTCAACTTCACAGGCGAATGACTCTACTTCACAAGTAGAAAGACCAAAAAGAAAATCAAGAAAGACTGGTGGTGATGAATAATGTTTGGAATCAATGAAAAAACACTTCCTGTTGTAAAAACTGAAATTCACATTGCTTCTTTTGGAACAAAATGTGAAATTCAAATCAACAAAAAAGTATTTGAACAATTATCAAAAGAACAACAAAACAAAGTGACAAATATCATTCAAAATTCATTTCAAGAAATTACAGAAATTCTTGAAGAAAACGATTCAAAAAAATAGAAAGGAAAATTTTTATGAAACGACAAATTTTGACAGACTCTGACATCGGACTTTGTATAGAATTGTCGAAGAAAGGGATTCACATCAAAGACATATATGAAACCATTGACAGAATCTTCGACAGTTTGAAACCAGTTTTTGATTTACTAGAAGAAAATATTGAATATATGATTGAAAGAAAAACAGAAAGGAATGAAGAAATCATGGAAGAAAAAAAATATTCAAAAAATGAAGTATTAGAATTATTCGACAAAGCAGTTGAACAAATGGAAGAACTTGTGGATGAAGCAACAAAAGATGCAAAAGAAGGAATTGGAAAACTAGCATTGAAACTTCAAAATCAAATTGTTGCAAGTATGATCAAAAATAATTTGATGGAAATGGTAGGTGTTGATGATGCATAAAGACAATGTTTGGGAAGAATTCGACAAAAGTGTTGACATTGATGGTCTTCAAAAAGACATCAAACAAGCAGAAGAAAATGATGGACAAAATTTCAAAGATGTTCCACTTGGCGAATACGAAATAAAAATTGAAAAACTTGAACTTGTGAAATCAAAGAAAAATGATCCGATGTTCAGTTGTTGGATGAAAATCATCAATGGTGAATATAAAGGAAGCATGATTTTCATGAATCAAGTTATGACACAAGGATTTCAAATCCACATTGTTGATGAATTCCTTCGTTCACTAGATTCAGGAATTGATATTGAATTCAAAACATACAGTCAATTTGCGAAACTACTTGAAGAAATCAAGAAAGCAATTGATGGTGTTCTTGAATATGCAGTTGAATATGGCGAAAAGAAAGGATTCAACACTTTCAAAATAACAAACATTTTTGAAGTTGAAGAATAAGGTGACACATCGATGCTTTTCTACGATTTTGAAGTATTTCCTTTTGATTGGTTGGTTGTTATTTATGACATGACAAACAAAAAAGAACATG
>JAZUSV010000165.1:0-2626 GCA_045606885.1 Candidatus Gastranaerophilales bacterium
CATTGCTATACTCAATAATCTTATTTCCAAGATAATTATAGTAAGAATATGTTCCAATTTCGGATTCAGCACTTTCTTTTTCATAAATATAGAAATAATAATCGTCAACAAAATTAATAGAAATAACTTCTTCACCATCATCAACTGCGATGGTTTTCATTGTTAACGTTTGAGCATCTATAAATTTATATGTATATACATTCTCTGTTAAATCATATTCATTTACTAATAACCCTGGTTTTAAATAATTAAATTCGTATATTTTTGTTCTATCTTGTTCAAACTCAAAATAACCATTTTCACTTAAATAAAAAATGCTATCACCTTTCTCAAGATAAATGAAATCATTTTCCTTGTTTGCAATTATTGAAAATTTAGGATTCTCCCCCCCTACATTTTCAGTGTAGCTAAAGATTCTATCATCTTCAGTTAACAATTTATCACTATGTCTATAAACCTCATAACAACTATATACTGAAGTTTCATCATTGTTCAAACAATATTTAGCAAAATAAAACACATTCTTAGCCATTTTAACTTCTAATTGAACTTCTTTATAGTCAGCAAACTCTTCATCACTATCAAGAACTTCATAAATTAAAGTTAATTCACCATCGTCAGTAATGTGATATATTGCAACACCATTAGCACTTTCTGCATCCGTTGTAACAAATGAATATGAAATATAGTTGTCAACCATGTCTTTTATTGTATATTCTCTATTGTTAGATTCTTTCAACATACTTGAAAGTGTTTTTGTTCCATTATCACTATAGAAATAATATTCCTGATCTGTTCCACCAGTCATTGCTATAAAGCCATAGTCAGAAACACCAAGAATGTTTTCCATATCAACAGCGTTGCCATTTTCGTCAACGAATTTGGACTCGTCAAAAACTAACAGCTCTTTTCTGTCGGCTTCAGCTTCTGCCTTGTTCTTAGCATTTACTGCGTTCACCAAATCAAGCTGTGCGGGTGTAAGCTGATACTCTGCATCTGCTGTTGGCTTTTTAGGTGGTGGATTGCCATCATCACCTTTGCGTAGCAAAACAACTGCCAGCACTGTAGACAACGCCACAACAACTGTGCAAACTCCAATAATAATAGCTAACATTGACTTTTTTAATTTTTTCATAAGAAACCTCATTTAAAATCTTTTGTTAAACAATACATCGCAAACAGCCACGCTTATATTTGTGCCGAAAACATCGTGCGCATGCACGCGAAATGTATTATTTATAATACATCAAATTTAGTATACCAAAAAAGACACATTTTTACCAAAAGAAATCGCCTTTTTTTCGACTTTTTTTCAAAAAAAATTGCAATAGTTTTGATATAAAAACCATGTTTGTTATGGTTTGATAAATGCTGAAATTTTCGAAAGTTAGAAAACAAAAAAGTTATTAACAAAAAAGTGGTTTTTATAGCATAACCACCTATCAACTTAACCTCTTATTTTGACGCATGTCTTAAAAGTTATTAACAAAGTTATTAACAATTTGCCTAGTTATTAACATAAAACCTCAAAAATCAACGTTTTTTATAATTTTGAAATTCACAATTGTTAATTTTTAACAAAAAAATTATTTAAAAACCATGACCGGTTAAAATTTTATAAGTTTTATAAGAAAACAAAAATTATAAAACTAATCACTCCCAAAATTGGATAAAACGCACCAACAAAAATCTCAAAATCAAGCATACTAAACACTAATGCAAGCATCACCGACACAAATGTTTGCCATGTATTTGAACCCACTCTTCTTGCAACAAAACCTTTAACACCAAAAAGACATGAAAGCAGCGTTGAAATAAGTCCAAAAACAAGCCCACAAACAAACAATGATAACAAACATTCATTGCCACTATTTTTAAAAAATACAAGCAGTGGCATTGACTCATTTGCGAGAAAATTATTGTTATGTAAAAATAACACATAAAGCACAATCAACAACGTCATTAACCCACTCATTATCGCTGAAAAAATCACACATTTTCGTTTTGAATATGAAATGTTATACGCACTAGCAATCGGTTGAACTTGAACTATGTTCATAAACACATAAGCCACAGCAAAACAAATTGACATTGTTATATTTTTAAAACTATAAAAAACATTAAAATTTTCCGCGGTTTTACTAAAATTTGTTGCAACGTTTTTCAAACATTCATCACCAACACCCTGCCGACCTAAGCCAAAAATTATTATTGTGGTCACAATGAATCCAACGAACATCATGGTCAAAATATTAAATTTTTCAATGCCACTCATGCCAAATATAAGCAAAAAGAAAACCATCAAAACACACAAACAAAAAATTAATACATGGTTATTTTTAAATAACTGCCAAATTAATTCTTTTAAACCTGAAAACATTGCAGATGCAATGACAAGTTCGCTCAAAAACAGCAAAGCCCTTTTTAAACGAGATTTTGTTAAAATTGTATTATTTGATAAACATTTACTTATTTTATACAATTTAACACATTTTTTATTTGTTGCATTTTTTGAAATTATTTTAAAAATTAAACAAAAAAATAAAATAGCAAAAACAAAAATCCCGACCCAACAGAACTTGCCAAACCTTGCAAAAAACGACCAAATTTCAGCACCTGAAACAAA
>JAZUSV010000166.1:0-10896 GCA_045606885.1 Candidatus Gastranaerophilales bacterium
TAAACGATAAAACTCCAAAAAATGTCGTTTGGCTAAAAGAAATTAACGAAAAAAGAATTTCACTTACTGAATTAAGAAAACAAAATTTTCTATACTATCCAATTGAAAAAATTATTCTTTGCGAAGGTCAAACAGAATTTACGCTTTTAGAAACAGTGTTTAATCTTTTTGATGTTAATTTTGCGTCTTTAGGCTATCTTACACTTCCTGCAGGTGGTAAAAATCAGGTTGCTAGAAAATACTATCAAATGATTGAATATCTAAATTTGCCGTTTTTTATACTTCTAGATAAAGATGCGCAGGCAATTAAAGAGCTAATTAGCCCAAAACTAAGGTCAAAAGACAAGATATATTTAATTAAAAGCGGAGAATTTGAAGACTTAATTCCTAAAAATATTCTTCAAAACGCAATAAACACGGTGCATTCAAGTGATTTTAACTGCATTTTTGACGATTTTAAGGATGACGAAACTATGGTTCATAATCTTGAAAATATTTATAAAAAATATGGTTTTGGGGAGTTCAAAAAAGCTAAATTTGCGCTTGAATTAAAAGAATATATTGAAAAAAAATGTACAAAAGACGACTTTGCAAATTCTGAAATCGTTGAAATTATTAATCTTTTAAAATAAAATAAAGCCATGGATAAGATTTTAGTTACAGGCGTTGCAGGTTTTATTGGTTCAAACCTTGCTCAAAAGCTTTTAGAGAACGAAAACAACACCGTTTATGGTATTGATAATTTTTCTTCTTCAACAATGTCAAATCTTTATCCTTTGCTAAAGTCTGATAATTTTATCTATGAAGAGCATGATTTAACTAATCCTTTAAAAATCAAGGTTGATAAAGTTTATCATTTCGCCGGAAATGGTGACTTAAGACATTATTTTATCGACAAGTATGATTTCATATTAAATCAAATAACAATAACTAAAAACATAGTTTCTCTTTGCGAAGCAAATGGCGCAAAACTTGTTTTACCGACAAGTTACACTGATTTTAGCCATGAAAATGAAGAATTATCTAAACTTTTTAATTATTTAAAACTTGCACAAGATTTAATCTTAGAAAGAGTTTTAGAAAACAAATTGGATGCAGCTTTTGCAAGAATAGATAGTGTTTACGGCGAATATATGCAATTTGATGATTTACGATTTTTGCCTCAAACAATAAAATCTGTTTTGAAAAATGAAGAAATTGTCATAGAAGAAGATTCTTCTCATTATTTTACTTATGTTAAAGATGTGGTTAATAATCTTATTAAATTGATGAATAATTACGTTTCTTCGCCAATTGTGGATGTTATTAACCCTAATCTATATTTAAAATCAGATTTAATCAAACTAACAATAAATTATCTTAAATCTTCATCAAATTTAAAAATAATCTCTCAAAATGTTAATCATCCAACTTACAAGCCAAATTTAGCGGTTTTGGATAATAATCTTCAAATTAGTTGCCCAACACCTGTTTTAGAAGGAATGATAAAAACAATTCAGCACTTCAAACTTATGCATTTCGATTAAAGCTAGCGCTAAATTCGCTAACTTTCGGGATTATTCCGACTGAGCAAATTAAAATTTGCACGTCGGTCATCTAAGGTCTACGTGCTTCGTGCTTGCTCAACGCAACCACGTACGCACTTCGCACAGCAAGCCCTCAAGTTGCTCATTAAGCTAGCGCTAAATTCGCTAACTTTCGGGATTATAATCAAAGGCTAAATCAAGTGTTGGAGCTTTCATAACAATTGCACTTGTAGAGATGACGTCAACGCCTGTTTTTGCAATTTGTTCAACATTATCAAACGTTACACATCCTGAAGCCTCAACTATTGCACGTTTATTAATATAATCACAAGCTTCTTTCATTTGCTCGCAAGTCATATTATCCAACATAATTATATCAACATTGTTTTCAACTGCTTCTTTAACTTGATCTAAAGTATCACATTCAACTTCAATTTTATGAGCATGAGAAAGGTGTTTTCTTACTTCTTTAACCGCACGAGTAATTGAACCATCATAAAGGGCAATATGGTTATCTTTTAGCATAACGCAATCTGAAAGGTTAAATCTATGCAAATAATTGCCACCAACCTTTACAGAATATTTTTCAAATAATCTAAAATTCGGTGTATTTTTTCTTGTATCAACAATTTTTACGCCATATTGCCCAACAATATCTTGAAATTTCCTTGTATATGTGGCAATTCCAGACATTTTTTGAACAAAATTAAGTGCTAATCTTTCACCTGTTAAAATCGAATGGGCGTCACCATCAATTGTTGCAAGCTTATCGCCTTTTTTTATAATGTCGCCATCTTCAAAAAAGAATTGAATTTTAACTTTGTCATCACATAACAATTTAAATACTCTTTCAAATACAGCCCTGCCACACAAAACACCATCTGCACGAGTTGTAAGAACAATATTGAAGTTTTTTTCATCTAAATTAGCGCAAATTGCATCTGTTGTTATATCACCAAAATATAAATCTTCTTTTAGTGCGCCGATGATGAAATCATCAATTGCAAAGTTATTAAGCCAAAATTTTGTCATTTTTAGTAATTCCTTCTGTTATATTCGCGCTATTTGCGCAGTCTTGTCTGTAATGCGCCCCAATTGATTCTTTTCGATTATATGCTGCTTGAGTAATTAAAAGCGCAACTAAAAGCGCATTATTGAGCTCATATTTTTTAATATTAAAAGAAAAAGATGCAGATTTTAATTTTGCCTGAATTGATTTAATTGTATTAATTGCTAAACTTAGTGAATTGATGTCCCTTTTAATTCCTACGTTTTTACTCATACAGTCTTTTAATTCTGCAAATAAAGCATCAATATCAATTGTTTCATCAAAACTTGTGTCGATTTCAATGTATTTTTCAATTGTTTCTCTTACTTTAATATCGTTCTTTTTAGGCGGATTTTGCATATTGTTAACTATTTGGCTTGCTAATGTATTAGCAAAAACTACACATTCTAATAATGAGTTAGATGCTAATCTATTAGCACCATGCAACCCTGTTGAAGCACATTCGCCTATAGCATATAAATTTAAAATATTTGTTTTAGCGCAAACATCTGTTTTAATTCCGCCCATAAAGTAATGTTCAGCAGGAATTACAGGAATTAAGCCATTAGATAAATCAACATTATTTTCTTCACACAAAGCTGTTATTGTTGGAAATCTTTGTTTAAATTTTTCAATGCCGATTTGAGAAATATCCAAATTAACATATTGGCTTGAGGTTTCAATCATTTGATTTTGAATAGCCCTTGCCACCACATCTCTTGGAGCTAAATCTGCTTGGTGGTGATAGTGTTTTGCAAAATAATCACCGTTAATATCAACCAATTTTGCACCTTCGCCTCTAGCAGATTCAGAAACTAAAGGCATGCTTGATTTGTTTGTGCAATAAAGTGCAGTTGGATGAAATTGCACAAATTCCATATTTTCAACTTCTGCTCCAGCATTATATGCAAGAGCAATACCGTCTCCTGTTGATTCAATAGGATTTGTTGTAGCTTTGTATATTTGACCAATTCCGCCTGTGGCAACAACAACATTTGAAGAATAAACTGCTTCAAATTCGTTAGTATATGAGTTATAAATAATTGCGCCCTTGCAGGTATCAGAGGAGTCAATTAATAATTCTGCAACAACAGAATTATTGTAAATATCTACATTGTTGCTTTGTTTAAGTCTATCACAGAGAGCTTGTTCTATAATTCTTCCTGTTGAATCACCTTTAGAATGCAATATTCTTGGACAGCTATGTGCACCTTCTAAAGTAAAATTAAGAGAATTAGATGAGTTTAAGTCAAATTCTACACCAAAATGCATTAATTCTTGCGCAGCAAGTGCAGATTGTTCAGAAACATATTTTACAGTGTTTAAATTGTTTAATCCGCAGCCAGCTTTGATTGTGTCTTTTATATGCAACTCAATGCTGTCATTTTTGTTAATTTCAGGTATTACAGAAACTATTCCACCTTGCGCTAAAGCGCTAGAACCAGAATACAATTGCCCTTTTGTAACAACAAGTATTCCGTCATTTAAATTTTTACTTTTTGCAAGCTTATTAGCTACGAACAAGCCACTTATTCCACTGCCAATTATAATTACGCTGTATTTAGAATATTTCATTAACAAATCCCTATATACAATATAATAATATAAACAAAGTTGAAATATATCTAATCTTTTTAGGTTATTTTTTGTGGTAAAATTATTGAGTTAAAAATTATATAAGAGGTAAGTTATGTCAAATACAAAAAAACGTGCATTATTGTGTATTTTAGATGGTTGGGGAATTTCAAACAACGAGAAATATAACGCTGTTTATAGTGCAAATACACCTAATTTTGACAAGTTTATAAAAACAATGCCAAATACAACTATCCATGCTGACGGTTTGTCTGTTGGACTTCCAGAAGGTCAAATGGGAAATTCAGAAGTTGGACACTTAAATATTGGTGCAGGAAGAATTGTTTATCAAGAACTTACAAGAATTAACAAATCAATTGATGAAGGCGATTTTTTCAAAAATACTGAATTTTTAAACGCAATTAATCATGTTAAAAATAACAACTCAGCAATGCATATCTATGGTTTAGTATCCCCAGGTGGTGTTCATAGCTCAATGAAACACCTAAAAGCCTTAATCAAAATGATGGCAGATAACGATTTAAAAGATGTATACATCCATGCCTTTTTAGATGGCAGAGACACACCTCCAAAATCTGCTTATCAATATTTAGCTGAAGTTGAAGAAGAATTAGCAAAATACAATCTTCCTAAAATAGCTTCAATAATAGGCAGATATTGGGCAATGGATAGAGATAAACGCTGGGAAAGAGTTGAGCGAGCTTATGACTGCTTAACACAAGGAATTGGTATAAAAGAAGAAAATTCAGCAACAGCAATTCAAAACTCTTACGATAATGAAAAAACTGACGAATTTGTTGAGCCAACAGTAATTAGCGAAAGAAGAATAGATGATAATGATGCAGTTATTTTCTTTAATTATCGTCCTGATAGAGCCAGAGAAATTACTAGAACATTTACAGATGAGAATTTTGACGGCTTTAATCGCAAAAAAGAAATCAAAAATTTGTATTATGTTTGCATGACTCAATATGATGAAACAATGGATGTTCCTGTTGCGTTTAAACCTCAAACATTGACCAACATTTTAGGCGATGTACTTGATAACAACAACATAAAACAATTCAGAACGGCGGAAACTGAAAAATATGCTCATATTACGTTTTTCTTCAACGGTGGGGTTGAAAAAGAAGGAAAACTTGAAACAAGAGCTCTTGTTAACTCGCCAAAAGTTGCAACATACGATTTAAAACCAGAAATGAGCGCTTATGAAGTATGTGACAATGTTTTAAAAGCACTTGATGATGAAGAATATGGTTTTATTCTTGTAAACTTCGCCAATCCTGACATGGTTGGACACACAGGTGTTATGGAAGCTGCAATTAAAGCATGTGAAGCGGTTGACGAATGTGTTGGTCGCATTGCTAATAAAGCATTGGAAAACAATGTAGATATGATAATTACAGCTGACCATGGCAATGCTGAATGGATGTTTAACGAAGAAACAAAAGCACCTCAAACGGCGCACACAACAAATGTTGTCCCATTTATCGTTGTTTCAAACGACAAATATGAATTAAACAAAGACGGCGCATTATGCGACATTGCCCCTTCAATTCTTGATATATTAGAAATTGAAAAACCTGCTGAAATGACAGGAAAATCGATGATAAAATCTATGGCAATTAAATAAATTTGATTTCCAAACTAAAACGCACCGTTTATTCGGTGCGTTTTTTATGTAATAAAAATAAAAATATGATAGATAAGACAAAAACAAAAATACAAATAATTTGAACAATATGTAATCCAAAAATATTCATTACGCTGTCAATTCTAATGCTTTCTATCAAAAATCTGATTATTGAATAGGAAATTAAATAAATACAAGTTATAAAGCCTGCTTTTGAACTCTTTTTTTGAATAATAAGCATAAACAAGACAACAAAAAGGAGAAAATCCAATATGCTTTCATATAAAAAAGTAGGGTGAAAATATTGAACATTTTTGTATTGCAAAGGACGATATATCTCGTCAACAAAAAGCTTAATAAAACAGTTTGAAGGCGTGCCAAAAGCTTCTTGGTTGAAATAATTTCCAAATCTTCCTATTGCTTGGCATAACGGGAAAACAACCGCAATAACATCCAAGTGATTTAAAAAAGAGAAGTGACATTTTTTTGATAACAGCCATAAACCAAAAACGCCAAAGAATATCGCCCCAAATATTGATAAACCACCATGGTTAATCATAACTATTTCTAATGGATTATCAAGATAATAATTAAGAGTGCCTAAAACATAAAATACCCTTGCTCCGATTAAAGAGAATAGTATCAAAAATGGTGAATAATCTAAAAGAATTTCTGCTTCTTGTTTAGAATATTTTTTAACAAGAATAAAATAAGTACAAAAAACACCTATCACAAACGCTAGAGCCATAATTAAACCATAATATCTAATTGGATAATTTAGCACGTGTGCAAATATAGGTGTTTTTATTGGATATATTATAAAATCCATTACAGTATTATTTTACCCTTTTGAATGAGTTTCGATTTTATTTTCGTTATCTTTTACTATATCAGCAACTCTTTGAGCATCTTCTGCTTGTGGAACAATTTGCAAATATGCATTTAGTGCAGTATTTGCTTTATTTAAATAATCAAGATATGCTGAAAGTGCTCTTTCATTCATTGTTGACTGAGCTTGTTTTTGACCATAATACCCACCATAATAACCTGAATTATTTTCTTGCTTTGGTTTATTTTGCTCATAAATATCATCAGCAGCGCATGTTGCAGCAAGACCTAAAACATAATGTATAATTGGTTCGTTCTTTTTTAACTTTGCAGCATGTTCAGCATGAACAACCGCTCTATCGCATTTATTTGTTGACAAGTATATGTTTGCAAGATTGTATCTTGTTTCATACAAATCACCATCAAGGTCAACTGAAGCTTCTAGTCGAGAAATTGCTGCTTCGTTATCACCTTCTTCAATGTATTTGTATGCCTTCTCATTTAATTCATGCACAGCAAACGTATTTACACATGCACAACATAACACGCCAACCGCTAATATAAATAAAAATTGCAATAATTTTCTCATTTTATCCTCTTTATACATTTTTAATAACTATTACTAATATATTTGTGTTACATTAGAATGTAAATCATACATTTGATTAATTTTTGAACGATGAACGAAGAATTTGTAATTATTAAATATCATGATAATTTTGCTGATAACTTAAGCTCTTATGCTTATGCCAAAATTATTGAAAAAGATTGCGAAATTAAGTGCTATTACGAAAATAAAACAAATCTAAGAGAAATTTTTGAAGAAAAAATGAACTATTTTGATTTAGATTTAAATTATCTTTCAAGCGCAAAAGTCAACAATATCGCAACTAAAGCAAACAACTTCAATAAAATTATACTTGATAAAAATTACAAAAAGAAAAAAATTAAAAAAGGATTTATCGAACAAAAACACTTCAATATAAGCGATACAAAATTAATATTTGAAGATATTTCTAATAGTTTTGACTTTAAAAGCAAAGATTTTATTGTAAATCACGATATTTTAGAAGAGATAATTCAATGCAATTCAATCGGTGTTTATCTTGACATTCAAGATATAGAAAATAATCAAATTGATTATGAATTTATCAAAAAAGCAGCCAAAAGGCTTAATAAATACGTAAAGCAACCAAAACTATTCATTTTTGCAAAGACAAATATAAATAATCTTGAACTTTGCATGAACTATAAACACTTGAATTTAAAAGATTGGAAAGAAGAATTTTACTTTTTAAAATCTTGCAAGCACAAGATTATACTCAATTCACCAAATTCATATTCTAATGGCTTTTGGGCAGCATTTTTGAATGAAAAAGACTATTTTTATAATATTTATGATAAAAAATTAAAAGTTAAAGACGCAAAACACAATTGGATAGGAATATAATTAATCAAGCGGTTGTTTGATATAAACGCCATCTCCGCCCAAATATTCAACTTCTTTTCCGTCTATATACAAATATACGTTTTTATTTGGTTCGTGTAATTTAACAGTTTTTGATAGTTGAGTCACCCTGTTTGCAATACTTTTTGTGCCACCGCCGTTGCCAAAATTTGATGTTAGGTCAACAATAACGTTATTATCAACCCTATTTACTGAGATTAAGTCAACATTAGCTGGAATTTCGGAATAAATTCCTTTTTTTGTCTCAGCAATAAGTGGACCTTTTAATAAAACCGCAAGTGAATTTTCTAAAGAAGGTTTAAACGCTAATTCACGATTTACAAGCACCAAAGAACCATTGTGAGCGTAAAAATAGCAATTGTGATTGTATTTCATTGGCTTTTTAGTATTTTTTTGCTCGTTTACTTTTTCGTCAGTTTTATTTTCCTCTTTTTTAGAATTGTTTTCAATTGGTTTTGCTTCTGGTAAGTCTTCATGCACACCAAAAATTGGGTTGTTTTTAGAAACATTTAAATCAGGAGAATAACTTGCATTCGAGAATATTTTATATCCCAAAAAGCCTACTGTTAAAATCATACACATAAAAAATGTTTTAAAAAATGTGCCCATCAAGCCTCCCCAAAAAAATTTTTCGGTTTGATTAAATTATCTGACAATTTTGCTATAGATACAAGTTTGTAATTTTTTGTTAATAAAACTGTGTCGCCTTCAATATTGCCTATATTTTCAATAAAATTTCCATGTTTTATTTTTTCATATTGAAAATCATTTAATTCAATTTTAGGCAAATTTAAAACTTTTAAAACATCTTGTTGTATTAATTCTTCATCTAGTTTATTAGAATTTTCAATCTTAAAATTTCCTGCTTTAGTTCTTATTAAATCGCTCATATATGCGCCACATCCAAGCTTTTGACCAATATCATTTACTAGTGAGCGAATATATGTACCTTTTTTACAAAAAACTTTAATTTTTGCTTTATTTTCGCTAAATTCAAGCAAATCTATAGAGTAAATTTCAATTTCTCGAGCAAATTCATTGATATTTATATCTTTATTCGATCTAGCTAAGTCACAAAGTTTAACGCCATTTGACTTAATTGCACTATATTTTG
Source organism: Candidatus Gastranaerophilales bacterium (assembly GCA_045606885.1). Classification (GTDB taxonomy): domain Bacteria; phylum Cyanobacteriota; class Vampirovibrionia; order Gastranaerophilales; family Gastranaerophilaceae; genus RUG14156. The sequence goes on from JAZUSV010000166.1 coordinate 9,214, forward strand.
GCGGAATTTGTTGAGTTTTTCCTATAAATTGAGACAAAACATTTAATAACTCTTCCTTGCTAAAATTTGGCACAGAGACAAATTCAGGCGTAGCTTCAGAGTCAAATGTTTCACTAACATATCCAAAAACGATGTCTGCCACATATTCTTTATCAGACTCAAGATAATCAAGCAGTTTAGTAGCCTTTCCAACGGCAATCTGCAAAACTCCGCTTGCAAGCGGATCAAGCGTCCCGCTGTGTCCAATTTGCTTAATTTTTAGACGTTTTCTAAGTTCCCTGATAACATCGAACGAACTTACACCTTTGTCTTTATAAATATTTAAGAAATACATTTAAACTTCGCCACGCTCGATTTTATTAATTAATTCCATCATTTTAGCACCTCTTTCCATAGAATTGTCTAAAATAAAAAGAAGGGTTGGCGTTTTTCTAAGGCGTATTCTTTTACCAACTTCATGACGAATTTGACCAACGTGACGCTCAAGTGCTTTTGAAGTTTTTTCTTTAACTTCATCATTTCCATAAACGCTATAAAAAACTCGTGCAGCAGAATTGTCAGGCGAAACATCAACATCGGTAATTGAAACCATGCCACAAATTTGAGGGTCTTTAATTTCTCTGAATATAATATCAGAGATTTCTCTCATCAAAGCTTTTCTAACTCTTTCGTTTCTTAATGACATAACTTTCCTTTACACTAATGTTTGAACTTCAACTTCTTTTGTAGTTGAAACTTCAATAATATCGCCTTCTTGAATATCGTTAAAGCGAGAGAATGAAATACCGCATTCAAATCCTTCTTTAACTTCTTTAACGTCATCTTTAAAGCGTTTAAGTTGGTCGATTTCACCTTTAAATATTTCTTCACCATTTCTTATTAAGCGAGCAGTCTTAGAGCGAACAATTTTACCTTCAAGAACGTAACAACCAGCGATACGAGTTGTTTTTCCAACAGTAAATACTGCTCTAACTTCTGCTTTACCAAGTTCAACATCTTCAATTTCAGGAGATAATAATGAAAGCATTGTTTTTTCAATATCTTCTAAAACTTGATAAATAATATCGTACTTTTTAATTTTTACGCCTTGTTTTTGAGCTGCCAATAGTGCATTCATGTCTTCTTTTACAGTAAAACCAAGAATAATGGCATTAGAAGCACTTGCAAGCATAACATCAGCCTCAGAAATATCGCCAACGCCCGCATGAACAATTTTTGGTACAACTTTCAAAGATTTAACATTTTGAATAGCGTTTGAAACAGCTTCAGCTGAACCATTTGTGTTTGCTTTAATAATCAAATTCAAATTAGTAACTTGATTATCACCAGCAATTGCCTCTTTTTGAACGTGTGCCGCAGTCATTGCCTCAAGTCTTGATGAACGTTCAAGTTGTTTTCTTTCAGCAACCATTTGTTTCATCAACTTGTCATTAGCAACGACTTCAAAAATATCACCAGCTTGCGGAACTTCATTTAAACCTAAAATCTCAACAGGAGTAGATGGTCCAGCTGTTCTAACACGTTTTCCTGAGTCATCTAACAATGCTCTAACTTTACCGCCAACAGTACCAACAACAATTGAATCGCCAACTTTTAGGGTACCATTTTGAACAAGCATTGTTGAAGTCGGAGGCCAAGCGGTCTTAGGAAGACAATTTTCATTTTCAACTCCTTGGCTCACAG
>JAZUSV010000167.1:0-6685 GCA_045606885.1 Candidatus Gastranaerophilales bacterium
GTTGAAAATTTTGCACACGGAAGAGCAAGACTTTTTGAATATAGAATTAAAGAGGATTCTGAACTTTTAAATAAACAATTAAAAGACTGCTATTTTAATTCAGAAGTCTTGGTTGTTGGAATTGTTAGAAATGAAGAATTGTTTATTCCAAATGGAAATTCTACATTCTATTTAAATGATAAAGTAATTTTAATGGGTACACCTATCGGACTTGATATTGCTGCGAGTGAACTTTTTGAATCTAAGGGTAGCGTTAAAAAAATTACAATCATAGGTGGTGGTTCTGTTGGATATGAATTAGCTACAGAGCTTGAGCGTACTATGATGAATTTAAAATTAATAGAAAACAATTACGAAAGATGCGAAGCGCTATCTTTAAAACTTAAAAAAGCTCTTGTTTTAAATGCTTCAGGAACAAATTTAGAATTATTGGAACAAGAAGAAATCGGCAGAAGCGATGTTGTTGTGGCAATTACAAATAATGATGAAAAGAATTTGTTGTGCTCGCTTTTAACAAAACAATTAGGAGCTAAAAAGGTAATTACAAGAGTATCTCAAAGCTCTACAGCAAGCTTATTCGAGCGTGTTGGGGTTGACGTTGCAATTTCTCAAACTGAAGCTTGTGTTAATGAAATTAAAAATAGAATAATTGATTATAGAGCAGGCGTTTTGGCTACTGTTGAAAGAGGTCAAGGAGAAATTCTTGAAATTTGTTTAAATGAAAATTTTGTTGCAAAACCATTGTTTGAAATTAAAATGCCTGTACCTTGCGTAATTGCAATTATAAGACGTGGTTCAAAAGTTATAATTCCAAAGGGTTCTACAACAATTGAGCCTAACGATAGATTATTGGTTTTCACAAAAACAGACGACGTTGTTAGCGTTAAGGAATATTTCCAACAATGAGATATAGCTTAATTTTTAACATATTAGGAATGATGGCAAAATATATTGGAGTTTTATTTTTAATTCCAATAGCTTGCGCATTGCTTTTAAAAGAATATAGCGCTATTACTCCTTTTGCAATAACAGGGGCAATTGCAGTTTTATTAGGGTTTTTGTTTTCAATAAAAAAAGTTGAACAAAAAGAAATAGACAATATTAAAAAATCCGAATCGTTGGCGACAGTCTTTTTTGCTTGGATTTTATTTGCACTAATTTGCACAATTCCATATCTTTTCTGGGGAATGAATTTAACAAATGCAGTCTTTGAAGCGACATCTGGAGTTACTACGACAGGTGCAAGCATTATGGATGATTATTCAATTTACCCTAAAACCTTGTTTTTCTTTCGTTCTTTAACTCAGTGGTTTGGTGGTATGGGAATTGTTGTGTTGTTCATTGCGGTTTTACCTAAAATTTCTGTTGCAGGCAGACAAATGTTTTACGCTGAAGCACCTACTCCAACGGAAGATAAACCAACTCCAAGAATAAGATATACGGCTTCATGGTTGTGGGGGATATATCTTACCTTAACTTTAATTGAATTGGTAATTTTAAAATATTTAGGATTAGATTTCTTTGATGCGACAATAACTTCTCTTTCAACGATTGCAACAGGTGGTTTTTCGCATTTGTCCAATAGCATTGCAGGTTTCAATAATCCTTATGTTTCCTTATGTGTATTTGTTTTTATGTTCATTGCTGGTATTAACTACATTTTGGTTTATAGGGGCTTTAAAAACAAAAAAATATCGCACATATTTAAAAGCGAGGAATTTAAAGGATATTTTGGAATAACGCTAACACTTGGGATAATGCTTGCGCTAAGTTTGTTTATTAATTCGCATTATGAAATTAAAAAAGCTTTATTGAATGCGTTTTTTGAAATATCTGCAACAATGACTTCTACGGGCTTTGCCGTTGATAATTACATCAATTGGGATGCAACAAGTAAAGTTATTTTGTTTTTAGCGTTTTTCACGGGTGGTTGCGCAGCGTCTACTTCTGGTGGAATTAAAATCATCCGCTGGATATTTATTGGAAAATATTTAAAAAGAGAATTGAATAAAATTATTCATCCTCAGGGAGTTTATCCAATCAAGCTTGAGGGAGCTCCTGTTGGACAAGATATCATTTCTCAAATGGTGGCTTTTGTAGTTTTTTATCTTGTAATTTTTGCGCTAGGTGCGTTTTTAATTGTGTTAATTGAAAATAATACAACAATTGCGATTTCTTCTTCAGCAGCAGCAATAGGAAATATTGGTCCTGCTTTTGGAATAATTGGGCCAACGGATAGTTTTAATTCTCTTTGTGGTTTAACAAAATGGATTTTGATTATGCTGATGTTGATTGGGCGTTTGGAAATAATTCCATTTTTGGCTATTTTAAATCGTGAATTGTGGAAAAATTAGTATGAACAAAGAAAAGCTAAAAGTTGTTTTTGTTGGAATGCCTGATATGGCTATTGTTTGCCTTAATGCGCTTTTAGAAAAAGATGTTAATATTTTGGCAGTAGTGCCCCCTAAAAAGACACACGAAACGTATGAGTATTTTAAAAATTATGTCGTACAAAATAATTTAAGTTTGATAGAATTTGAAAACTCATGTAACGAAAAAGACTGCATAAACAAAATAAAAGAATTGAATGCTGATATTGGGGTGGTTTGTTCCTATAATTACAAATTATCAAAGGAATTTTTGCAAACAACAAAATTAGGCTACATCAACTGTCATCCATCCCTTTTGCCTCAATATCGAGGTGCAGCACCGTATTTTCATATTATCAAAAACGGAGAAAAAACTTCTGGGATTACTCTTCATTTTATGGATGAAACTTTTGACACGGGCGATATTGTTTATCAAGAAAAATTTGAGCTTTTGCCAAATGAAACCATGGGAACTATTTTTAATCGTACAAATTTTATGATTTCAGACGCTTTGATTAAAGTTTTAAAAGAAATTGAAGAAAACAATGATATTAAAAGAATTCCACAAGAAAAAGAAGGCGAATTTATTGAAGCTCCTAAAGTTGATGGAAATTTCAGAATAAGATGGAATACAAGTTCCGTTTTTGAAATTGAGCAACTAATTAGAGCCTGCAACCCGTTTTATAATGCCTTTACTTTTTTTAGAGGCGTGAATATAAAAATAATCAAAGCTACAGCGTTTGAAAAAGAACATGATTTAAAATTTGGGCAAATAGCACTTTCTAATCAAAATAATATTGTTGTTGCGGGTCGTGGAGGATATTTGTCTTTAGATATTGTTCAAATAGGAACTTGGGGAATTTTAAATCCTCATGATTTTTATTACATCTTTTCACCAAAAATAGGCGAGATATTAATGTAGGAGAAATATGGATAAATTACATTTTTTAACAGCGGGAATTCCATCAAGCGCTAAAGATTATTCAAATGCGTTTTTAAAGTTAGACGAAATGAACCTTGATGGTTTAGAGGTTGAATTTGTACATGGTGTTAGATATAGCGACAAGACAAGAGAAAATATTTTATCTCGTGAGAAAAAATTAATTACACACCATGGACCTTACTATATTAATTTGAATGCAAAAGAAGAAGATAAACAAGAAGCAAGTATAAGAAGGGTATTAGAAACTGCAAGAGCTGGTGCTGATTTGGGCGCTTATTCGATAACTTACCACGCTGCTTTTTATTTAGGGCAAGATAGCGAAACTGTTACTAAAAATATGATTGAAAAACATCAGCAAATTGTTGAAATTTTACAACAAGAAAATAATAATATTTGGATTCGTCCTGAAACCACAGGAAAAAGAAGCCAATGGGGAACACTTGATGAAATAATTACAGTTTCAAAAGAATTTTCCCAAGTATTGCCTTGCATTGATTTTGCACATATTCACGCTCGAGAAGATGGCAAATTTAATACTTATGACGAATTTTGCTATATTTTAGAACATCTTGGAAATGAATTGGGCGATATTGCGCTAAATAATTTCCACGGACACGTTGCAGGAATTGAATATGGTGCAAAAGGTGAAAAGAAACATCTTGTTTTTGAAGAAGCTGATTTTAACTATAAAGACTTGATGAAAGCTTTTAAAAAATTCGATATTAAAGGTGCAATTGTTTGTGAAAGCCCTAATATTGAAATCGATACTAAGATTTTAAAAGATTATTATATGAGTTTATAAAAAGGCTAATTTAAAAATTGGCAAAAATTTGTATAATAAATAAAAATTGAGGTTCAAATGAAAGAAAGATTATTAAACGTTTTAAAAATATTTTTTATAGTTTTAGGGGTGTTGTTTTTACTTCAAATTTTAATTGGATTTGGCATCGTGCTTGGTTTTGTTGGATTTGCAAATGCTGATTTTGATTATGTTAAAGTTGACAACAAAAAGTTAAAAAATCTTCAACCTATAATTAAATATGCTGAAGAATATAAAACTCAAAACGGCGTTTACCCGCAAAAAATTGAAAATGTAAAAGTTAAAAAAGGCTTTGAATATGAGTATTCAACAACTAACGATAAAAATTGTTATACAATCAAAGCAAACTTGAAAGACAATCTTGTTCAAGAATATCAACATTGCTCAATAAATTCGCAAAATTCAAGCTCAAAATCTGAAAGTTATGTTGAATATAATAAATAAACTATAGGAATTAATCTTCTTCCAATAGTTCTCCAACTTGTTGTTGGAGTTCATTGTAAACATCAATTGTGTTAGAGCAAATATAATATTTTTTTGAAATTAATTTTTTAACAGTTTCGCAAAAACATTTTAAAAGAGCCAAGTTTAAGCCAATAATGCCTTTGTTTTTTTCAATTAATTTCCATACTTTTTTGGTATATATTTTGTCTCTTGTGTTGGGTTCAATTTTGTCAGCTAAGAAAATAATTTTATCAAAAATTGACATATTAACTTTGCCAATTGTGTGATTTCGAACAGCTGAAATTATTTCAACATCATCAATTTCAAATTCTTTTTGAATTAGATAAGCCCCAACTATCGCATGATATGTTTTTGGATTTTTAAGTTCGCTAGGGTCGAAACCTTCTTTGATTTCGCTGTTAATTATATTTAAAAGAGTATTGTCCTCAAAATTTTTCGCACAATCATGCACAAGACCTGCTAGATATGCTTTTTGTTCGTCTTGATTGAATATTTTTGCTAATTGTTGTGCAGCTTGGGCGCAACCTTGCGAATGAGCAAATCTTTTAGCTGATAAATTTTCTTCCAGCCATGTTGTTATATATTCTATTGTTTTCAATGTATTCTTTAACCTCTTTAGTTGTTAAGCCTGTGATATCGTAGCCGTTTTGGGCTAAATTTCTTATCATACTAGATGAAATATCAAGAAAATCTATGTTTAAAACTTGGAAAGTATAGCCTTTGTTTTCAAAATATTTAAAAGCAGCACTCCCCATAACTTGTCCATTTTGAAATTTTCTTGGAATTACTATGAAATTGATTTTTTCTTTTAAAATTTCTGGTTCCTTCCAGCTTTCAAGTTTGAAAAATTGGTCATATCCAATTATAAAATTTATTTTTTGATTGTTATTTTGCTCGTATAATTTTTCAATTGTACGATATGTATAACTTGGTACGCTCAAGTGAAGCTCAATATCGGATACGTTTTCTTCACCAAGTGCAATGCGAGCCATTTCAAGTCTGTTTTTATAGCTTGCAAGACCTTCGACTTTGTGTGGTGGCATGTAGCTTGGAACAAAAATTACACGTTTAAAACCCGCAAGTTCTTTGACTTTTCTTGCTATTTCTATGTGCCCCAAATGAATTGGGTTAAATGTTCCAAAAAAATAACATTCCATAATATATATAATTATATTACAATTGTTACTATCATGAAAGCTCTTGATTCTTTAACTTTACAATATTTTTACCAAGAAAATTGCGGTTTTATCAATGGTGCAATAGTGCAAAAAATTCAACTGCCAACTCGCCATGAAATTATTTTAAATATGAGAAATTTAAACGACGACAAACCGCAAAATAAAAAGCTTTATATTAATATTAATCCTAAATATCCACATATATGTTTTTTAAACGATATCTCATATCAAAAGAGAGATATTGAAATTCCAACAAAACCGCCTATGTTTTGTATGCAACTTAGGAAATATTTGAATGGCTCAAAGATTAAAGATTTTAAAATAATTAAATATGAAAGAATTTTAGAATTTTATTTTGATTATTTTGATGAAATTGGTTCTTTAACTCGAATTTGCCTAGCGTGCGAATTTATGGGCAAGCATTCAAATGTTATTTTATACAATGCAACAAACAAAACTATAATTGGCGCTATGCATAATATTTCAGCTGATAAAAGTTCAGTTCGAGAAATTTACGGTGGAATTAACTATGCTTATCCACCTTTAAAACAAAAGCTTGATATTTTAAATATTAGTTATTCGACTTTTTTTGAAATAGCAAAAAGTAAAGATGTGAAGTCAATTTGCGAGAATTTTTATCATATAAATCAAATGCTTTTGTCTGAAATTTTTGAAAAATATGATAATTTAGAAGATACCTTTGCTTTTCTTCAAAGTTTGCAAAATGGTGAAGAAAAAGAGTTTTTGTGTAATTTTTGGCAAGGGAAAAACAGCATAGATAGCTCAGTTGATGAATATTTTTCAAAATATTTATTTGATGAAATTCTAAAAAGCAAAAAAAGCCAATTAAAAAAATATCTTCAAAATGATATTAAAAAAATGTCTAAAATAATTTTACTGTCCCCTGATT